>DATKAS010000171.1:0-4696 GCA_035497855.1 Acidimicrobiales bacterium | reverse complement strand
CCTTCTCACCGGCCTGTTCATCCTCGCGGAGCACCACGCCGAGGAGCCGATCCTCCCGTTGCACCTGTTCAGCAACTCGATCTTCAGCACCGTCGCCGTCGTCATGCTGCTGCTCGGCTCGATGATGTTCGGGGCGAGCGCCTTCCTCCCGCTCTTCCTCCAGGTCTGCACCGGCGCGTCGGCGACGAACTCCGGGCTGTTGCTCCTCCCCCTCATGGTCGGCGTCACCGTCACGTCGATCGGCGCAGGCCGCATCACCGCGATCACGGGGCGCTACAAGATCTTCCCGATCATCGGCACCGGCCTCGGTGTCATCGGTGTGGCCGGGCTCTCGCAGATGACCCCCGACACGTCGCGCGTGTTCTCGAGCGCGTCGATGCTCGTCCTCGGCCTCGGGATGGGCATGACCATGCCGACGGTCGTGCTCGCCGTGCAGAACGCGGTCGACTGGAAGGACCTCGGCGTCGCCACTGGCGCCACGACGTTCTTCCGGTCGCTGGGAGGCGCGGTCGGGCTCGCGGCCTACGGCGCCGTGATGACAGCACGGCTGAACACCGAGCTGCCACAGCGGCTGCCTCCCGGCACGACGTTCGACACCGCACTGCTGCAGAGCCCGAGCGCGATCCGCTCGCTGCCCGCGCCCGTCGGCAACGCGGTCATCGACTCGCTCTCGACAGCGATCACGGCGATCTTCCTCGTGGGCATCCCCGTGATGGCGGCCGCGTTCTTGCTGTCGTTCTTCATCAAGGAGCTCCCGCTCCGAGAGACGTCACACCTCGCGGCGGGCACCGAGGCCACCGGTGAAGTCGACCTCGAGGTCGCCGCCGCCGCCATCGGGGGCTGAAGCCGACCGTTTGCTCACTGGACCACGTGTGCGGGGGGTCGAATGAGCAAACGGTCAGCGCTCTTCGACCTTGGGCTCGCGCGGGAGGCCGAGGACCCGTTCGCCGACGATGTTGCGCTGGATCTCCGCGGTGCCGCCCCAGATCGTCTCGGACCGCGAGAAGAAGAACGAGGCCTGCAACGGGTTGACGGGATAGTTGGCGCGCCCGCGCTGGCGCTGGATGCCCGGCCATGACTCGTCGTCGCCGTCACCACCGAGGATCTGCGCGTCCATGCCGACGATGTCGAGCGCGAGCTCCATCAGCGCACGGTGATGCTCTGACCAGAACATCTTGTTGGTGGCACCGAGGGCGGCGACACCGAAGTCACGGGAGCCGGTGAGCGTCGACGTGAGGCTGCGCCAGCCGTTGACCTTCATGATCTGCACGTTGGTCCACGACTTCATCAGCCGCTGGCGGATCGTGGCGTCGTCGATCTTGCCGTTCGCCTTCGCGATCTCGAAGAGGTGCTCGAGCTCACGCTCGAAGCGACGGTACGAGGTCGTCGCGGACGAGCCACGCTCGAACCCGAGCGTGGTGTTGGCCACCTCCCATCCGTTGTTCACGCCGCCGACGACGTTCTCCCTCGGGCAACGAGCGTTGTCGAAGAACACCTCGTTGAACTCGGATGACCCGTCGGGCTGCGTGATCGGTCGCACCTCGATGCGACCGGGTTGCTTCATCGGCACGAGCAGGTACGAGATGCCCTTGTGCTTGGGCGCGTCAGGATCGGTGCGGGCGAGCAGGAAGACGTAATCCGCGTACTGCGCCTGCGTCGTCCAGACCTTCTGCCCGTTGATCACCCACTCGTCGCCGTCGAGCACCGCGCTCGTCTTGAGCGACGCGAGGTCGGAGCCCGAGTTGGGCTCGCTGAAGCCCTGGCACCAGGAGATCTCGCCCTTCATGATCGGCGGCAGGAACTGCTGCTTCTGCTCCTCGGTCCCCCAGCGCAGGATCGTCGGGCCGACGAGCGTGTCGCCGAAGAAGTCGGCGCGCATCGGCGCACCAGCGCGCGCGAATTCCTCGTTGAGCACGACGTTCTCCATGACCGAGAGGCCTTTGCCGCCGTACTCCGGCGGCCACGATGCGCAGATCCACCCACCCTCGTGCAGCTTCTTCACCCACTCGGCGTTGAAGCGCTTGCGCTCGTCACCCTTCAGCTCGAAGCCCTCGTCGAACCAGCCCTCGGGAAGGTTGTCCTCGAGCCACGTACGGATCTCCTTGCGGAACGCTTCGGCTTCGGGCGGATAGGTCAGATCCATGCCTCCATTCTTGACCCTCGGGTCAGGCCAATGAAAGACGCGGCCTAGAGTGCCCGCCGTGGCCGAGCGGTGGACGAACCAGTGGAAGGAGCTCTACTCCGAGGTCATCCAGACGGGGTTGTGCACGGGGTGCGCGGGCTGTGTCGTGGCGTGCCCTCACGATGTCATCGGCTACGACCACGTCGAGAAGGGCTACCGGCCCTACCACCTCGAAGACGAGCTCGGCCCCGACAACTGCCTCCATGGCGAGAAGGGCTGCACGTCCTGCACGCGCGCCTGCCCGAGGTTCCGCACCTGGGAGCCCGAAGCCGACATGCACCTGTTCGGGCGCGTCCGCGAGCCGAACGAGATGTACGGCATCACGAAGGACCTCCTCCTCTGTCGCGCGAGCGACGAGTACGTGCACAAGATCGGCCAGGACGGCGGGTTCGTCTCCGCCCTGCTGATCTGGGCGATGGACGAGGGCTACATCGACTGCGCGCTCACCTCCTTCCTCGAGGGCGACGGAACGTCGTGGAAGGCGATCCCGGGCCTCGCCCGCAACAAGGACGAGATCCTCGCCTCGGCAGGCTCGCGCTACACGTACTCGGCGAACACGCTCGCGGTGAAGCAGGCGCTCGAGGAGGGGTACTCGAAGCTCGCGCTCGTCGGCATGAGCTGCCAGAGCTCGGTCCTGCCCATCATGTGGTCGCGCAAGGTCGGCAAGGCGGGCAAGCCGTTCCTGTTCAACATCGGGCTGCTCTGCTCCAAGACGTTCGACGACGCCATCTTCGAGGAGCTCTTCCTCGCGAAGTACGGCCTCCACAAGGAGGAGATGGTGAAGATGAACATCAAGGGCGTCTTCCAGATCTGGATGAAGGACGGCTCGTACCACGAGATCGATCTGAAGGAGTGCCACCAGTGGACGCGCGAGGGCTGCAAGATGTGCCCCGACTTCGCGGCCGAGCATGCCGACATCTCGACGGGCGGCATCGGTGAGGACAACGACTGGACGCTCGTGCTCGTACGCACCGACCTCGGACGCGAGATCCTCGGGCGGATGATCTCGGCCGGTGTCATCGAGAGCCGCCCTGCCGACACGGACGAGAAGGCGATGAAGCTGCTGCGCACGCTGTCGATCGTGAGCCGCCGGCGCTGGCCCGGCTTCGCAGAGCACTCGCCGATCGTCGGAGTGCCGCCGCCGAAGAAGAAGGCCGACGGCTCCACCCCAGCCGCGCATTGATCGTGGTCTGACGCCGCGTGGATCCGGGTCCCGCTCGTGACGCGCTGACCGTCGCGGCCGGTGTGCTCACGGGCGTGCTCTCGGGCGCATTCGGAGTCGGCGGCGCGGTCGTGTCGACGCCGTTCATCCGCGGGCTCGGCGCCTCGGCGACGATCGCGATCGGCACGACGCTGCCGTCCGTCATCCCGAGCTCGATCAGCGGCTCGTTGCGCTACTCGCGTGAGCGACTGATCGCGTGGCACGTCCTGGTCTGGGTCGTACCGGTCGGCGTCGTCTGCGCCGTGCTCGGCGCGCTCGCCACCGACGTGATCCCCGGCAACGGCCACGTCGAGCAGCTCATCACCGCGGGCTTCGTCGCGTTCACGGCCTGGCGTACGTACGTGGTCGGCCGCGGGCCACGCATCCTGATCATCGACGATCGTCCCGTCGAAGAGGTGTGTCGCACCACACAGGAGCGCCGGCAGTTCTTCGGCATCGGCGCGCTCGCGGGCACGCTGTCCGGACTGCTCGGCGTGGGCGGCGGCATCATCATGGTGCCGGCGTTCAACCAGTGGATGAAGATGACGCTGAAGCAGTCGATCGCCACGTCGCTCGTGTGCGTGGGGCTGTTCGCGATCCCCGGCACGATCACCCACGCCGCCCTCGGCCACATCGACTGGCGGTTCGCGTTCTTCCTCACGATCGGCGTCATCCCCGGTGCCCGCATCGGGTCGAAGCTCACGGTCCACGCGAACGACCTGCGCCTGCGCAACACCGTCGCGCTCTTCCTCGGCATCGTCGCGGTCATCTACGCCGTCGGCGAAGTGCTCGCTTTGGTCTGACGCGGGATCGGGCACGCGGGGCGCTATGTGGCGCCCAACTGCCCGATCTCGACTGCTCTCGTGAAGATCGCGTCGAGCATCTCGCGGGTGAGCTTGCCGGTGAAGGTGTTCTGCTGGCTCGGATGGAACGAGCCGATGATGGTGCGGCCGTCACCGACCTCGACCTCCACGCCGTGACCGAACTTCGGCCGGGGCTTCACGCCGAGGTGTCGGCACAGCGCCTCGTACGCGAAGGCCCCGAGAGCGACGAACACCCGAGCGTCGCTGAGCAACGCGAGCTCGCGGCGAAGGTACGGCGCGCACGTGTCGCGTTCTTCGATCGTCGGCTTGTTCGCAGGCGGCGCGCACCGCACCGCGGCGGTGAGGTACGCGTCGATGAGTCGAAGGCCGTCGTCACGGCTCGTGGACGTCGGCTGGCTCGCGAGACCAGCGCGGTGCATCGCCCCATAGAGCCACTCGCCCGAACGATCACCGGTGAACATGCGACCGGTGCGGTTCGCTCCGTGCGCG
>DATKAS010000170.1:0-17344 GCA_035497855.1 Acidimicrobiales bacterium | reverse complement strand
CCGGGGCCTCTCGCAGGAGCAGGCGATGGGCATGATCGTGAACGGCTTCATCGAGCCGGTCACCCGCACGCTGCCCATGGAGTACGCCGTCGAGTGGAGCCGTCTCATCGAGCTCCAGATGGATGGCAGCGTCGGCTAGCTCGACTCGGCGTCGTCCTTCGGTGCGTCGTCCTTCGGTGCGTCGTCCGACTTCAGGGATTCGAGGCGCTTGCGCACTCGCGCCTCCACGTCGTCCGGCTCGTCCGGGACGGCGCCGGCGGGAGCGTCGCTCACGATTGCGGACTTGGCGCTGAGCGTCGAGGTCGCGAACCAGCAGAGCGCGAACCCGATGACGATGAACAGGATCCCGGGGATGAGCCCCCAGAGGACGGCGATGAGGAAGCCGACCCACGCGATGACGATCAGCGCGACGGTGATGCCGCGCCGTGCGGTGGGCGATACGCCGGCGAGCAGCCGTTCGAGCACGGCAAAACGATACCGATGCGTGCCGTGATGTCTCGGGACCGCATGAGGCTGGCAAAATCGGACCGTGCCGATGAGAGTCGAGTGCAAGAACTACGAGAGCCGCACGTATCCCGATGGGGAGACCGTACGGAAGTGCAACCTCGATCTCGCGCCTGAGGCGCCTTGGCGGTGCCCGGACGATTGCCCGAAGTACGAGCGGCGTCTTGCGGACATGGCGTGGCAGTACGGCACGCTCGTCGCTCCCGCCACGCCGGAGGAGCCACCGGGGCTCGACGACGGCAGCGCGGCTGCGTTGCTCGACGAGGCCGAGGACATCATCAACGCCGCGGGCCCCGAGATCCTCGCCGAGGTGCAAGCCGAGGAGGATCGCCGTCCGTTCTGGAGGCGTCTGCGTCGCAAGCCGTAGCCTCGGGGTGTGAGCCCCCTCAGTGCCGACGCTGCCCGCGCGCTCCCCGGGCCGTCGTGGCTGCGCGCAGTGCGCGAGGCGGCAGCAGAGCGGGCGCTCGCTTCGACGCTTCCCACCGAGGCGGAGGAGATCTGGCGCTACAGCCGCATCGGTGAGCTCGACCTCGATCGGTACCACCCGGCCGACGCCATGACTCCGGTCAGCGCTTCGGACGAGGCGATCCGCGCGGCGATCGAAGGCACGAAGGCGATCATCCCTGCCCCCGCCGCGTTCGTCATGGTCGTCGACGGACGGGTCGTCCATCACGAGGTCGACGCGGCGCTCGCAGCCCGAGGTGTGCGGGTCGGTAGCCCGGACGACGAGCGGTCGGTCGGCGAGATCATGACCGACGCTCCCGATGTCTACGCGGAGCTGAACACGGCCTTTGCGACTGCGCCGATCGTGATCGACGTGCCCGACGGGGTCGTCGTCGAAGCGCCGGTGATCGTGTCCAATTTTGCCGCGACCGAGGGGCTCCTCACGTTCCCTCGTGTCGTCGTGAGGGTGGGCGCCGACAGCCGGCTGACGGTGCTCGAGCACCACAGCTCGGCCGACGTCGCCGCGCTCACCCTTCCCGTCGCCGAGCTCCAGGTCGGTGAGGCAGGCCGCCTCCGCTATCTCGCGGTCAACCAGCTCGGACCACGGGCCTGGCAGGTGGCGTCCCAGGTGGCGCGAGGTGCCGCATCGTCTTCGACGCTCGTCGCGAACGTCGCGCTGGGCGGCGACTACGCCCGCGTGCGCACCGACGCTCGCCTGGATGGTCGCGCGGCGTCTGGCGACCAGATCGCGGCCTACTTCGCCGACGAGACCCAGATGCACGACTTCCGCACTCTTCAGGACCACGCCGCGCCGAAGACGACGTCCGATCTCCTGTTCAAGGGCGCGGTCGCGGGGCGGGCACGTTCGGTGTACAGCGGTCTCATCCGCGTGCGGAAGGAGGCGCCCGGCACCTCCGCGTTCCAGACGAACCGCAACCTGAAGCTCAGCGAGGGCGCGTGGGCTGACTCGGTGCCGAACCTCGAGATCGACACCAACGACGTGCGCTGCAGCCACGCGTCTGCGGTCGGTCCCGTCGACAGTGAGCAGCGCTTCTACCTCGAGAGTCGGGGAGTGCCGCCCGAGCGCGCCGAGGAGCTCATCGTCAACGGCTTCTTCAGCGAGGTGCTGGAACGACTCCCGGTGCCCGAGCTCGTGCCCGCGCTCCGTTCGCACATCGCCGACAAGCTGAGCCGAAGGGACGCGTCATGACGCGCGAGCACCTCTGCACGATCCAGGACTTGCCTTCGGGCCAGGCGAAGCTGTTCGTGCTCGGTGACGTGCCGGTGTGCGTCGTGCGCATCGAGGCGCAGGTCTTCGCGATCGGCGACACGTGCAGCCATGCGAACGTCTCCCTCTCGGAGGGCGAGGTGCTCGTCGACGATTGCGAGATCGAGTGCTGGAAGCACGGCAGCTCGTTCTCGCTCGCGACCGGCGAGCCACTGACGCTCCCCGCCACACTCCCGGTGCCGACCTATCCGATCTATGTCGACGGCACCGACGTCTACATCGACATCGACGAGGGTGACGCGTGAGCGTGCTCGAGATCGACGGCCTGCGGGCCGCAGTCGCCGGACGCGAGATCCTGCGCGGGATCGACCTCGTAGTGGCGAGCGGCGAGGTGCACGCGGTGATGGGCCCGAATGGGTCGGGCAAGTCGACGTTGTCCCATGTGCTGATGGGGCGACCGGGGTACGAAGTGCTCGGGGGCACCGTGATGCTCGACGGCGTCGACTTGCTCGCACTCGAGCCGTTCCAGCGGGCCCAAGCGGGGCTGTTCCTCGCGCTGCAGTACCCGACCGAGGTGCCCGGCGTGAGCCTCGAGGCGATGCTCACCGAGGCATTGGTCGCTCAGGGTCGATCGATCGAGGGCCTCGAGGCGCGCGTCGCAGCCGAGGCTCGTCTCATCGGCTTCGACGAGCGGGTGCTGGTGCGAGCGCTGAACGTCGACCTGTCGGGCGGCGAGAAGAAGCGCAACGAGACGCTGCAGCTCGCGGTGCTCGAGCCCGCGATAGCGATCCTGGACGAGCTCGACTCGGGCCTCGACGTCGACGCGCTGCGTGCATGTGCGAGACGCGTCGAGGCCGCGACGAAGGAGCAGCACCTCGGTGTGCTCGCCATCACCCACTACAACCGCCTCCTGCACGAGCTGCCGCCCGACCGGGTGCACATCCTCGTGAAGGGCCGCATCGTGAGGTCGGGCGACGCCTCGCTCGCCGCCGAGCTCGAAGAGCAGGGCTACGGCCCGTACCTCGACGCGTGACTGCCCTCGTCGCCATCGTCATGGGATCGCGCTCCGACTGGAGCACGATGCAGCGGGCTGCCGAGCTGCTCGACGCGCTCGACGTGCCCTACGAGGTGCAAGTGGTGTCCGCGCACCGCACGCCGGCCCGGATGCAGGAGTTCGCGACCAGTGCGGAGGAACGCGGCATCGAGGTGATCATCGCCGGCGCCGGCGGGGCCGCGCACCTACCCGGCATGGTCGCCGCGAACACCGTGCTCCCTGTGCTCGGGGTGCCCGTGACCTCCAAGGCGCTGAACGGTCTCGACTCGTTGCTGTCGATCGTGCAGATGCCTGGTGGCGTGCCCGTCGGCACGCTGGCGATCGGCGAGCCCGGCGCGCTCAACGCGGGCGTGCTCGCAGCCGCGATCGTGTCGCGGGGACGACCCGAGCTGCGCGAGCGGCTGCGGGCGTGGCGTGAGGCGCGCACAGCCGACGTGCTCGCACATCCCGACCCGCGCCAGTGAGGGTCGGCGTCCTCGGCGGCGGCCAGCTCGGGCTGATGCTGTCAGAGGCGGCAGCAGAGCTGGACATCGACCTCGTGCTCGTGGATCCGTCGACGGATCTGCCACCACTGCCGCACGGTGAGCGGGTCGCCACCGCCTTCGACGACCCGCTCGTCTTTCAGGTACTCAGCGGCTGTGACGTCGTGACGGTCGAGCTCGAGAGCGTGCCCGTCGGCGTGCTCGATCGTCTCTCCGGTGTCACGAACGTCGCGCCGCCGGCGCGGGCGGTCGCAGTGAGCCAAGACCGTCTCATGGAGAAGGATCACTTCACGGCGATCGGCATCCCGACCGTGCCGTACACCCGCGTCGAGGACGCGCCGCGACGAGCCGATCACGACGTCATCGTGAAGTCGCGCCGGGGCGGGTACGACGGGCGCGGGCAAGTCGTGGTCCGCGCAGGAGGAGAGGTCACAGGTGTCGACGCGATCGTCGAGGATCGCATCGACTTCGACCGGGAGGTGTCGATCGTCGCGGCACGGGGCGGCGACGGCGCGGTGGCGTGCTACCCCCTCGTCGAGAACCTTCATTCGGACGGCATCCTTCGACGCACCATCGCTCCAGCGCCCAGCACGAGCAGCGCGTTGCAGGCGCTTGCCGAACGGCACGCGCACGTGCTGGCCGAGTCACTCGACTACATCGGAGTGCTCGCACTCGAGCTGTTCCAGGTCGGCGACGACCTCCTCGCGAACGAGTTCGCTCCGCGGGTGCACAACACCGGGCACTGGACGATCGAGGGTGCCGCGACCAGCCAGTTCGTCCAGCACCTCCGTGCGATCACGGGCCAGACGCTCGGGCCTGTCGGGCCGGTCATTCCGTGCACGATGACGAACCTGATCGGTGAGCTCCCCGAACCGCTGCCGCCCGGTCACGCGCATCTGTACGGCAAGGCCCCGCGCCCCGGTCGCAAGCTCGGGCACGTGACTACGCTCGGGTGAGTGGCGACACCGGCAGGTTGGGACATCGTCGACGGCAAGCTGCACCGAGAGCTCACGTTCAAGAATTTCTCCGAGGCGTGGGCGTTCATGAACCGGGTCGCGCTGCTCGCCGAGAAGCAGGATCATCATCCCGAGTGGTCGAACGTGTGGAACAAGGTCGTGATCGACCTCGCGACGCACGACGCAGGCGGCACCGTCACCGATCGGGACGAGAAGCTCGCCGAGTCGATCAACGGCTTGCTCTGACGAGGTCGCTGCGCGTTAGGCGCTGAGCTCCTCGAGCCCTTGCGTGAGGGTGTTCCACGCGAGGGTGGCGCACTTGATGCGCACAGGGAACTTCACGACGCCGCGGAGGGCCTCGAGGTCGCCGAGCTTCACCTCGCTCGCGGGCTCGTCGTCACCGTCGTCACCGTCGAGCGTGTGCTCATGGATCGACATCATCGCCTTGAACGCACGGATGACGTCGCGGGCTTCGTCCACTGTCTTGCCCTTGACCGCAGTCGACATCATCGAGGCGGAGGACTGGCTGATCGAGCAGCCCTGCCCCGCGATGCGGAGGTCTTTGACCACACCGTCCTCGACGTCGAGGTACACCACGACCTCGTCGCCGCAGAGCGGGTTGAAGCCCTCGGTGCGGTGCGCCGGGGGAGTGGGGAGCTCACCGCGGTTTCGCGGGTTGCGGTAGTGGTCGAGGATGATCTCGCGGTAGAGGTCTTCGAGTCCGGGCATCGTGCGTCCTCAGGAGGTGTCAGGCGGTGAAGAAGTCGGTGGCCGCGTCGAGCCCGTCCGCGAGGGCGTTGACGTCGGCTTCGTCGTTGTACACGTAGAACGAGGCACGCGCGGTGGCGTTCACGCCGAGCTCGCGCATCAGCGGCTTCGCGCAGTGGTGGCCGGCCCGCACGCACACGTTGGTCTGGTCGAGCACCTGTGACACATCGTGCGGATGGAGGTCGCGGAACTCGAACGACAGCGCCCCGCCGCGCAGCTCGACGTTGCGTGGCCCGTGGATCTTGATGTCGTCACCGAACCGATCGGTGAGCGAGTCGATCGCGTAGCCCGTGACCGACATCTCGTGCTGGCGCACGTTGGTCATGCCCAGCTCGGTGAGGTAGTCGACCGCGGCGCCGAAGCCGATGGCCTCGGCGATCGGGGGAGTGCCGGCCTCGAACTTGACCGGCAGCTCGTTCGGGGTGAACCCATCGAGACGCACGTCGCGGATCATGTCGCCCCCGCCGAGGAACGGTGGCATCGCCTCGAGCAGCTCCTCCCGGCCCCACAGCACGCCGATGCCGGTCGGGCCGCACATCTTGTGCGCCGAGAACGCGATGAAGTCCGCGCCCATCGCGGCGACGTCGGTCGGCACGTGCGGCACGTACTGGCACGCGTCGACGATCGCGAGCGCTCCGTGCGCGTGCGCGGCGTCGCACAGCTGACGAACGGGGTTGATCGTGCCGAGCACGTTCGACATCGCCGCGAACCCGAACGCCTTCGCGCCGTCGAGCAGCGCGTGGAGGTCGGTGAGGTCGAGAAGGCCCTGTGGCGTGAGTGGCACCCAGCGCAGCTCGATGCCGCGCTCGGACGCGAGGATGTGCCACGGCACGATGTTCGCATGGTGCTCCATGTGCGTGAGCACCACGACATCGCCTTCGCGGAGGTTCGCGCGGCCCCAGGAGTAGGCGACGAGGTTGAGGCCCTCCGTGGCGTTCTTGGTGAACACGACCTCACGTTCGGTCGACGCGTTGATGAACCGACGGACCTTCAGCCGAGCGGTCTCGTACGCCTCCGTCGCTTCGCCGGCGATGTGGTACACGCTGCGATGCACGTTCGCGTTGCATTGCTCGTAGTACCGCTCCATCGCGTCGAGCACCTGTCGCGGCTTCTGCGACGTCGATGCCGAGTCGAGGTACACGAGGCGTGTGCCGTTGATCTCGCGGTCGAGGATCGGGAAGTCCTTCTTGATGCGAGCGACGTCGAGCCCTGCGTTCACAGCCATCGGGTCACCGCCATGCCTCGTACCCCTCTCGGTCGAGTCGCTCGGCGAGCTCGAGCCCACCACTGCCGACGACCTGGCCGTCGATCAGGATGTGCACGCGATCGGGCTCGAGGTAGTCGAGCAGGCGTCGGTAGTGCGTGATGAGGACGACACCGAGCGTAGGTCGATCGTTGCGCACCTCCTGAACGCCGTGCGCGACGACCTTCAGCGCGTCGATGTCGAGCCCCGAGTCGGTCTCGTCGAGGATCGCGAGCTCGGGCTCGAGGATCGCCATCTGCAGCACCTCGTTCCGCTTCTTCTCGCCTCCCGAGAAGCCCTCGTTGAGGTACCGGTCGGCGAACGACGGGTCCATGTCGAGGCGCTTCATCCAGTCCATGATCGCCAGCCGCAGCTCGAGGACCGACAGGTCGATGCCCTTGCGGGCCGACAGGGCCTGGCGCAGGAACTGGATCACGGACACCCCCGCGATCTCCTGCGGGTACTGGAACGCGAGGAACATGCCGCTCTTGGCCCGCACGTCGGTCGGCCAGTCGGTGATGTCGTCGCCCTTGAACAGCACGCGACCCGAGGTCACCTCGTAACCGGGATCGGCCATGAGTGCGCTGGCGAGCGTGGACTTGCCGGATCCGTTCGGCCCCATCAGGGCATGCACCTCGCCGGGGCGAACGGCGAGGTCGACCCCCCGGAGGATCTCCGTCGCGTCGGCCTCGTCACTCGCCGGGCGCACGTGCAAGCCCTCGATGCGCAGCAGGTCGCTGGTCACGAGGCCAGTGTAATAACCACTATGGCGATAGGGGAAATAGCCGCGCCTCTTTCCACGCCGGTCGCGCGGGCCGGGCCGAATGGCCCACTCAGTCACTCTCGGTGTCCGCCGATGGACATCCATCGTGAAGCGCGCGCCGGTCACCTCTCTCGACGCGGCCGGGCCCCCGGTGCGGGGCCTCGCCGCGCTGGCCTCGCTCGCTCGCGCCGTGGCCGCAGCAGACGACCTCATGCAGACCCTCGAGATGGCGGCCGAGGAGGCCCGCGCCGCGCTCGGCGCATCGGCGGTGTCGATCGCCCGGGCCGATTTCGACCGTGACACGCTCCGCGTGCTCGTCAACGTGGGCGTGCTCGCCGGGGACGAGGTGCGCTTCCCTACGGACGAGGAGTATCCGTTCGCGGACTTCCCCGCGGTCGAAACGTTGCTGCTCAAGGGCGAGCCGTACCTCTCGAACGCCGACGACCCGAACGAGGTGCGGGTGATCGCAGACTGGCTGCGCCAGTGCGGCCGCAACTCCGAGCTGGGCGTGCCGATCATGGTCGACGGAGAGGTCTGGGGCGAGCTGTGGGCCGCGACCGCGCCCGGCGACGCGCCCCTCAGCGTCGACGACACCGAGTTCCTGCAGGCCGCCGCGCTCTACGTGGCGGCGGCAGTCAGCCACGCGGAGCATCTCGCCCGGCTCGAACGCCTCGCGTTCGAGGACTCGCTCACGGGCCTCGCGAACCGGCGAGCCCTCGACGAGCGTCTCGAAGCCGCGCTCGAGCGCGCCACGATCACCGGGCGTCCCGTCTCGCTGCTCGTGTTCGACATCGACGGGATGAAGGAGGTGAACGACCGCTTCGGCCACGACACGGGTGACGAGGCGCTCATCTCGGTCGCGGACGGCCTTCGCCGCGCCCTCGACGACGTCGAGGGCGCCCTCGCGTTCCGGCTCGGCGGCGACGAGTTCTGCATCCTTCTCGCCGGCTACGACGGCAGCGAGGCCGCACACGTCGCGCAACGGGCGCTCGACTCGCTCCAGTCGTCGTCGAGTCGCCGGCTCACCGCCTCCTGCGGCGTCGCAACCACCGGTCCGGGTGTCGAGCGACCCAAGGAGCTCTTCCGATCGGCCGACGCCGCGCAGTACGCGGCCAAGCGTGCGGGGCGGGGCCGCGTGAGCATCTCGCGTCCGGCGCTCGACACCCACGTCGAAGGGGTGCGTGCGCCCTGGCGCCTGTTCCGCGATCGATCGGACGGCATGCACGGGTTGCTCGACTCTGTCCTCGCGCTGCTCGACGGCCCGCTCGCGGACGCCGACGCCGAGCAGCGACTCGAAGCAATCGCGGCGGCCGCTTCTGGGGCGCTCGACGTGGTGTCATGGACCATCTCGGTCGCGGATGGCGCGAGCGACGAAGTCAGGGCCGTGCTCGTCGGCGTCGCGCGCGAAGACGGCAGCGGCGACAGCGAGAGCTTCGTGTTCGACGATGCGGTGAGCTACGTCGTCGCGGACTACCCGGTCACCGAGAAGGCGATGCGGGAGGAGTCGGCCTTCTGGGTCGGCGTCGACGATCCCGGCGCGGATGCCGGCGAGGCCTCGATCCTGCGGAAGCTACGGGCGTCGCAAGTGCTCGGCGCCGCTGCACGCGGACGTGATGGCACGTACCTGCTGGAGCTGTACGGCGATGAGCAGACGGCGCCGCTCGATCCTGTGCGAGCCGAGGTGCGGTTGCTCGTGCTCGAAGCCGTGCACGGCGCTGGGCGCCGCGTCGTGTCCTAGCTGTCGGCCGGCTTGTCGACGGACTTGGGCGCAGGCGCAGGCGCAGGCTTCTCGTCGTCGTCGTCCATCTGCGCGCCTTCCTTCAGGCCCTGCTTGAACTCCTTCTGAGCCTGGCCGAGCGAGCGTGCGAGCTTCGGCAGCTTCGTGCCGCCGAACACGAGCAGCACGATGATGAGGATGATGATCAGCTCAGGGGCACCGAGATCCATGACCTTCCCCTTCGTGGGTGTCTGTTGGTGAGTCTACGCACCACCCCGCGCTCCTGGATCGCAGGCAGACGCTATTCACCAGCCCCGGTCGATCCACTCCTGCAGATGAGGACGTTCGGTGCCGATCGTCGTGTCGTCGCCGTGGCCGGGCATGACGAGCGTGGACTCGGGCAGGGTGAACAGCCGGCGGTCGATCGACTGGATGATCGTGGGGAAGCTGCTGCCCTCGAACTTCGTCGCGCCCGGACCGCCGGGAAACAAGGTGTCGCCTGAGAACAGCACCGGGGAGCCCTCGACGAGGAAGCACATCGACCCGGGGGTGTGCCCCGGCGTGTGGATGGTGTGGAGGCGCACATTCCCGACTTGGATCACCGACTGGTCCTCGATGACCTCGTCGTACGAGGGGAGCATCGCGGCGTCCTCGGCGGTCACCCCGACCGAGTAGCCCGCGTCGCGGAGCTGAGGGACCGCCTGGATGTGGTCCCAGTGGCCGTGCGTCTCGAGAACCCGCCGCACGTTGAGGCGCTGGCAGAGCTCGAGCAGCTTCTCGTGCTCGTTGGCGGCGTCGAGCAGCACCGCATCGCCGGTGGCGCGGCACCGCATCACGAACACGTTGTTGTCGTACGGGCCCACCACGAGCTTGTGGATCTCGATCTGGTCGTCGCTGTAGTGCATCGGGGAGGACCTCCGTCCCTGCATGTGCGGCTTGACCCGCGGGTCTAGTAGAAAAGCCGAGCCGCTTGTACCCAGTCTCGCCGTCCCAGCCGATCTCCGTCTCAGGGGGAATGCCGTGAACTTCGCCTTCAGCGAGGAGCAGGAAGAGCTTCGCCGCACCGTGCGGGCCTTCCTCGACCAGAAGTCGCCCGAATCCGAGGTGCGCCGGCTGATGGACACCGAGCAGGGCTACGACGACGCCGTGTGGAAGCAGATGGGCGAGCAGATGGGCCTGCAGGGCCTCATCGTCCCCGAGGAGTTCGGCGGCTCGGGTTACAGCTACGTCGAGCTGATCGTCGTGCTCGAGGAGATGGGTCGTTCCCTCCTTTGCGCGCCGTACTTCTCCACGGTCGCGCTCGCCGCGAACACGCTGATCCACTCGGGCGACGACCAGGCGAAGAAGGAGCTGCTGCCCGGCATCGCATCGGGCGAGACGATCGCGACGCTCGCGTTCACCGAGCCGTCGGGAAAGTGGGACGAGGCGGGCATCACGACACCGGCCACGAAGTCGGGTGACTCGTGGACGATCAGCGGCACGAAGATGTTCGTGCTCGACGGCCACACCGCTGATCTCATCCTGGTCGCGGCGCGCACCAGCGCAGGTGTCTCGTTGTTCGCCGTCGAGGGTGGCGCGTCGGGGCTCACCCGCACCGCGCTGTCGACGATGGATCAGACCCGCAAGCAGGCCAAGCTCGAGTTCTCGAACACGCCCGCTCGTCTGATCGGCACCGACGGCGCAGGGTGGAACGTGCTCTCCACGGTGCTCGACCTCGCGGCGGTCGCGCTCGCCGCCGAGCAGGTCGGCGGCGCCCAGAAGTGCCTCGACATGGCCGTCGAGTACGCGAAGGTGCGCGTGCAGTTCGGCCGGCCGATCGGCTCGTTCCAGGCGATCAAGCACAAGTGCGCGGACATGCTGCTCGAGGTCGAGTCGGCCAAGTCGGCGGCGTACTACGCGGGCTGGTGCGCCGCAGAGATGAACGAAGAGCTCCCGTCGGTCGCGTCGCTCGCGAAGGCGTACTGCTCCGAGGCGTACTTCCACGCCGCCGCCGAGAACATCCAGATCCACGGCGGCATCGGCTTCACCTGGGAGCATCCCGCACACCTGTACTTCAAGCGGGCGAAGTCGTCTGAGCTGCTCTTCGGCGACCCGACCTACCACCGCGAGCTGCTCGCGCAGCGCATCGGCATCTGAACGTCCTCATCATCGTCGCTGCCGCGGCGCTGGTGTTCATCATCGCGGCGGTCGTCATCGGCCGGGAAGCACATCGTCTCGACGCGATGTCGCCGCGCGTGGTCTTCGACCTCGACGAGGCAGTGCTGTCGGTGAGCGAGCGACTCCCCATCGAGGTGACGTCCGAGCTCAGCTACGCAGATGTGCGCGACCTGTTGCGTTGGCACATGGCCGACCTGCGGGCGCAGGGCCTGAAGCCACCTGCGGCAATGGAGGAGCCACAGGACCCGTCGAAGCTGATCGTGGTCGACGAAGACGCCAGCGTCTCGTCGTTGGTCGCTCGTGTCGCGTCGGAGGGTCGGTCGTACCGCCGGGAGGACGTCGAGGCGGTCGTCGAGGCGCACTTCGCGTACTTGCGCGAGATCGGGGCGGTCGGCCCCCCCGCGGGGGATGCGCAGCTGTAGCTGTGACGCAGGACATACGTAGGCGGGGGAGCTGCTCGGCAAATACGTCGGTGTGCCGATGTGCCGGGATGGTTCAGCAGCGCATCCTGATCGCATGATGCTGCACCCGACCTTCGGGCAGGCGATCCACCTGCAGCGCAAGGTGTCGTTCGAGAAGGCCGCGCACCGCAGGCGGTGGACGAAACGGGAGAAGCGGATCAAGACCTGATCCGTATGCTCGACCGCATGCTGGTCGGTCGCACCGGACTCAGCCCGGTGATGGTGGGACGTACCTCCCCGTTGTCTCGCCTCACCGGGCTGATGGCCGCATCGGCCCAGGACCCCGCCGTCGCCCTGGTGGTCGGCGAGGCGGGCGTCGGCAAGACCAGACTCCTGCGCGAGCTCGTCGCGTCGGTGCCCGCGGGTGTCGCAGTGTTCGCCGGGCAGGCCGAGCCGGGGTCGTTGGGCCGTCCGTTCGAGCTCGCCCTCGACGCGCTCGGGATCGAAGCCGTGCCCGAGGCGACGGATCGGCTCGCTGCGGTCGTGCAGGCCGCCCTCGATCGGGTGAGCGCGGGCGGGGCGCTCGTCATCTTCGAGGACTTGCACTGGGCCGACGCCGAAAGCGTGGGCGTGTTCGAGCGCCTCGCGTCGGCGACGCCGCCCGGGGTGCTCCTCGTGGGCTCGTACCGTCCGGACGAGCTGAGTCGCATGCTCCCCGCAGCGGACCTGCTCGTGCGGCTCGATCGCCGTCGCACCGTGCACCACCTGTGGCTCGACCGCTTGACGCAGCCGGAGGTCGCGCACTTCCTCGCGTGCGTGTACGGGCGCACGCTTCCCTCGAAGACGGCGGAAGCCCTCTACGCGAGGACGGGTGGCAACCCGTTCTTCCTCGAGGAGATCCTGAGCGCCGCTCGCGATGCCGACCCCGAGTGCCTGGCGACGCAGCCGCTTCCGTTCACCCTCGCCGAGATCGTGCGGCGACAGCTCGACGGGCTCACGGGCGACGAGCGACGAGTGATCGACGCCGCCTCCGTCCTGGGGAGAGGAGCGTCGTTCGACGTCCTCGCCGACGTCACGCGCCTGACCGAAGCGGAGCTGATCACACATCTTCGGGGGCTCGTCGATCGCGGTCTCATCACAGAGGATCGGCCCGACGAGTTCGTCTTCCGCCATGCACTCGTGCGCGACGCGGTCGAAGACCAGCTGTTGGGCCGCGAGCGTCGACGCCTGCACGAGGCCGCACTCGCGGCGCTGCGTGAATCCGGGAGCGCGGACATCGCGGGGCTCGCGAAGCACGCGCTCGGCGCCGGGCACTACGACGAATTCCTCGAGCTCGCCCGGGAAGGAGCCACCTACTACTTGGCGCGTGGCTCGTCGTATCAAGCGCTGCTGCTCGCCACCGACGCGCTCATCGAGGATCCCGACTGCCTGACGCTGCTCGAGGCCGCGACCCGCGCCGCGTGGCTCGTCGGCCTGGCCGACGAGGCGCTTGGTCTCGCGCGCCGATGGCGCGAGCGGGCGCAAGCGCGCGGTGATCTCGTTTCCGAGGCCGAGGCGGCCCACATGGTCACGAGGCTGGTGCGCGACCTCGGACAGGTCGACGAGCTCGATGCCGCACTGGCTGACCTCGAGCACCTCGCGAGCCGTCTCCCTGCCGGACCGGAGCGCGCTCGGGCCTACGCCGCGGTCGCGCAGGCGCACATGCTCGCCCACCGCAGTGCCCTCGCCGTCGACTGGGCCGACCGTGCCATCGAGGAAGCCGAGCGATTCGACGCAAAGCCGGTCCGCGCGCTCGCGATGGTCGAGCGGGGCTCCGCCCTCGCGGGGTGGGTGGGGCATCGCGACGAGGCGCTGGCCACCATGCGCGAGGCAGTCGCGGAGGCGGAGGCAGTCGGTGATCACGTTGCGGTCGCCCGCGGGCTGCACAACATGCTCGAGTGCGTGTCGCTGCACACGCAGGAGGGCAAGGCGATCGTCGCCGCGCTCGACTCGGCAGCCGAGCGCGCCGGGTACGACGCGATGATCCGCACGAAGCACGAAGACCTGCAGGTCGAGATCGCGATAAGCGAAGGCGACATGGCCCGCGCGCAGGCCGGCCTCGACAGCTGGGTTCGGCGAGTCGGTGAGATCACGCCGATGGATGCCCAGTGGCCCGCACTCAACCAGGTCTCCGTCTGGCTCGAGGAGGGTCGGGTCGCGGAGGCCGCGGAGCTCGCAGCAAGAGCAGTCGATCTCGCCGAGTCTGACCACCCGTGGGAGATCTCGGTCGCGCTGCAGCTCGCGGAACGTCGGGGCCAGCGAGACGAGGTCGAGCCATTGCTGCGGCGGCTGCGCGACGCGGTCACCGCGAAGTTCGAACCAGCGATCGTGGAGTGGACGGTGCTCCCCGTCGACGCGGCGGTCAGAGCAGGTGTCGCTCCCGACGAGGTCCGCGCCATCCTGCAGCCGATGCAGGAGCCAGCGCGTGAGCGGCCCTGGTTCCCGCTCAGCGAAGCCTTCCTCCTCGCAGCCGAAGGCGATCACCGCGCCGCGCTCACGCACCTCGACGCCGTGCTCGCGCACCCGGAGCCCGAGCTTCCTGCGTACGTCCTCGCGGCTTCCTGGTTCACGGCGGCGCGCTGTCACCTCGCGCTGGGCGCGCGCAGCGAGGCGTTCGCCTCGGCATCTCGCGCCCGTGAGCTCCTCGAGCGGTGGCCGGGGTTCCGTCGCGACGAGATCGACGCGTTGCTGCGGCGCCTCGAGCGGGTCGCGCCGCAGGAGGATGGCGATCTGACCACCCGGGAGCGCGAGGTCGCAGTCCTCGTCGCGCGGGGGATGACGAACGCAGCCCTGGCCAAGGCGCTCTTCATCTCACCTCGCACCGCAGCCGTCCACGTGTCGAACATCCTGGCCAAGCTGGGGTTGACCAACCGATCCGAGCTCGCGGCCTGGGCCGTGCGCTCGGGGCTCCTGCCGGCGGACGAATAGCGCGCGCACCCACCCGCCGGTGTGGTTTGCTGTTGCTACCGAGGAAAGGAGGTGGTCCAGCTGAGTAGTCAAAGATCTGGGACCTCGGAGGTGGCTGGCCGCTAGGCGGCCCGCTGGACCACCCGGCGAATCCACGCCAGCAACCGACGGACAGACGACTGGGAATTGGTCCCGCCCGGCCGGGCCCTCTCGCAGGGCTCGAACGTCGTCCGGATCCTCAACAAGATGTGCCGTCAGGGGCGCTCTCCGGCGCCCCTGACGCGCGCTCCCGGCCAGTAGCGTGCGGCCGATGGAGCGCCCGATCCGCTTCGAGCATCACCGCTACCTCGGCGACAAGCGCAGCCAGGTCGTGCACGACCTCGACCTGTGCGACCATCCCGAGGTCATCGACGAGCTGATGGCCTCCGAGAAGTTCTCGTGCTTCGGGCCCGACACGCTCCCCGAGGCTCGCAACCGCGGCTACCACCTGTGCCGACGCTGCGCGAAGGCGCAGCCGTCGTCGGCGTGAATGGCTGGTTCGACTCCGGCGGACTGAAGCTCGCCCGCTATCTCGCACTGCCGAGCGGCCGGGCCACGGCATCGACGCCCGGGCTCGTGCTGTGCCACGGGTTCCCCGTCGGCCCGCTCGACGCCCGCCAGTCAGCCGGCACGTTCCCCGAGCTCATCGATCGCATCGCGAACGAGATGGGCTGGGCGGCGATGACGTTCACGTTCCGCGGGTGCGGGCAGAGCGAGGGTGACTTCTCCCTCCTCGGCTGGCTCGACGATCTGCGGGCCGCCGTCGATCACCTGGTGGAGGAGACCGGCATCGCGAACGTGTGGCTCGCGGGCACGAGCACCGGCGGCTCACTCGTGGTGTGCGAGGGCGCGGTCGACGACCGCGTTCGGGGCGTCGCGGCGCTCGCGGCACGAGCGGACTTCGACGACTGGGCCGGCCAGCCGCGTCGATTTCTCGACCACGCACGTGAGATCGGTGCGGTGCGCAGCCCCAGCTTCCCGCCGTCGTTCGAGGCGTGGGCACGCGAGCTTCGTGCGCTCCGTCCGCTCGACGCGGCGCGTCGGCTCGCGCCGAAGTCGCTCTTGATCGTGCACGGTGACGACGACGAGTTCGTGCCGACCCTCGACCCCCGGCTGCTCGCCGAGGCGCACGGCTCGGCCGAGCTGCGCATCGTCAACGGGGCCGGCCATCGTTTGCGGCACGACCCTCGAGCGGTCGCGATCCTCCTCGGCTGGCTCGACCGCGAGCGCAACCGCGTGGCAACGTCACGCGCGTGAAGATCGGTGTCTTCCCTCCGTTCGCGAACCCACTCTGCACGCCGGAGCACATCAGTGCGGTCGGCCGCGCGGTCGACGAGCGGGGCTTCTCGTCGCTCTGGGTCGCCGAGCACGTCGTGCTGTTCGACGAGTACGCCTCCCAGTACCCGTACCTCGAGAGCGGGCGCTTCCCGGCCCGGCCCGACGTCGGCCTGATCGAGCCGTTCGCGGCGATGTCGTTCCTCGCCGCGGTCACGTCGAACGTGCGGCTCGGCACCGGGGTGCTCCTCGTGCCGCAACGAAACCCTGTGTACACCGCGAAGTCGGTGACGACGATCGACTGGCTGTCGAACGGACGGGTCGACCTCGGCATCGGCGTCGGGTGGCTCGCCGAGGAGTTCGCCGCGCTGGGCGTTCCGTTCGAGCGTCGCGGAGAGCGATGCGACGAGTACATCGCAGTGATGCGCTCGCTGTGGCGCGACGAGGTGTCGGCGTTCACCGGCGAGTTCTACGAGCTGCCGCCCGCGAGGCAGTTCCCGAAGCCCGTGCAGCAGCCCCACCCGCCGATCCATGTCGGCGGCGAGAGCAACGCCGCGCTCCGTCGAGCGGCTCGCCTCACCGAGGGCTGGTACGGCTACAACCTCGATCCCGCGGGAGCCGCCGAGCGTGTCACGAAGCTGCGGTCGTTGATCGCCGATGCGGGTCGTCGGCCGAGCGATGTCCTGGTGAGCGTCTGCCCGTACCAGCGGCCAGTGGGTCCCGCGGAGGTGGAGGCGTATGCCGAGGCCGGCGTCGACCAGCTCGTGCTCTATGCGCCGATCCGCTCGACCGACGACGTCGAGCGCGTGCTCGACCCGCTCGCCGCGGTCATGAGCCGAGCACTCTGAAGCCGAGCGAGCGCGCCGCTTCGGCCTGCCGCACGTCGAACGTGAGGAACGAGATCCCGGTACCGAGCCTGCGGGCCGCGCCGAGATGGAGCGCATCGAGGACGCGCACACCCGTCTGCTCCGCGATCGTCGCCGCGAGGTCGCACGTCACTTCGTCGAGCTCGAGGATCGAGACCCTCGCCATGTCGGCCGAGAACAACGCACGACCAGCCGTGGCTTCCGCAGGCCTGAGCTGACGGACGAGGTTGCGACGCACCTCCATGACTGTGTGGCGCGCAGTGACCAGATCGGGGTCATGCGCGAGGAGATCGTCAACTCGTTCAGAGTCGGGTTCCTGGATGTAGCGCTTGAGCAGCGCGCTGCTGTCGAGGTAGAGGGTCACTCGCCTCGGTCCTCGGCGAGCACGTCGAGCACCTTCAGTGGTGAACGGAATCGCTTTGGCGCGGGACCAAGCCCGCCGGGGCTCGTTGCCGGTGTGACCCACCCTTCGGCGATGGCTTGGTCGAGGTCGACGACCCG
>DATKAS010000169.1:0-5242 GCA_035497855.1 Acidimicrobiales bacterium | reverse complement strand
GACGTCGCGGCCGGCGACTGCCTCGGGGATGGTGAGCGCTTGGATCGGGAAGGGGGCAGTGATGCCTGCGTGCTCGAGGGCGTCGACGAGGCGACGGTCGACGCCGAGCGCGGCGAACGAGGTCATGTTTTCGAAGTCTCCGTTGTCATCGAGGTGGGCCTGCCTGGCACACCGTGACTGCGGAGCTGACCGCCGGGGTGAGAGGTTGACCCGCGAGCCCGCCACCCTGGCGGCACTCGACACCGGGAGCGTACCAGCGAGTTCGCGCGAAACCGCTGCATGCGGCTCGGAATGCGCTGGGACGCCTGGCGCAAAACGCACAGAGCCGCCGGGGACGCCGGCGGCTCTGTGGCAACGATCAGCTGATCGCTCAGACGACCCGGACGTTCTCCGCCTGGTCACCCTTGCGGCCCTGGGTCACGTCGAACTCGACGCGCTGGCCCTCTTCGAGCGAGCGGTAGCCGGTGCCCTGGATGGCGCTGAAATGCACGAAGACGTCGGGTCCGCCATCGCGTGCGATGAACCCGTACCCCTTCTCGTTGTTGAACCACTTGACGGTGCCGGTAGCCAAGACCGAGCCCTTCTTTCTGTTCGCGCGGGTCGGTTCCAACTACCAAACCCTGTTTCGGCGGGAGAGGCTAGCCGGTCGGCGCGGACGTTCTGCACCGGGCCGTGCGCGCGCCCGCGCGAGGGCGGCGCGGTGCCACGGTCTGGGTGACGGGCAGGGCTATCGTGCCCGTGGGACGGAGGCGGGGCGAGGCCACGACCAATCGTGAGGTTGCTCTTCCGTGTGCGAATGCGACGACGCTCTCCGGCCGCACGGCGACGTGCGCGCTCATCTCCATCGGCGACGCTTCCTGCAGTCCGCGGGTGCCGGTGCCGTCATGCTCATCGGCGGGCGATATCTCCGTCCGACGGGGGCGGCAGCCGACGACTCGGGCGGCGAGGACGCGGGAGCATCCGGCGCACGCAACGTCCGGACGCGCGAGCTGCAGCGCGCGCCGATCAACGTGCCGCCGCCGATCATCATCCCGCGGTCGGGATGGGGTGCAGACGAATCGTTGCGCACGTCCGACCGCACGTTCGCACCGATCCAGAAGCTGATCGTCCATCACTCCGCAACACCGTTGAGCGCGGACCCGACCGCCGACATCCGTGCGATCTACAAGTTCCACATCGAAGGACGCGACTGGGCCGACATCGCGTACAACTTCGTCGTCGACCAAGCCGGTCGCGTGTACGAGGGTCGGTGGGCGCGTGAGTACGCGGACACAGAGCCGCACACCGGCGAGTCGGTCGACGGCCTCGGCGTGGTCGGCGCGCACACGCTGAACTTCAACACGGGCAGCTGTGGCGTCGTGCTGCTCGGTGACTTCACGAAGTCCGAGCCGAGTGACGCGTCGTTGGTCGCGGCCATGCGCGTGCTCGCATGGAAAGCGGGGCAGAAGGGCATCGACGTCGGTGCGTCGGATCAGTTCACGAACTTCTCCGGCGAGACATCGGTGTTCCCCAACATCACCGGTCACCGCGACCTCGGCGTCACCGAGTGCCCGGGCACGGGCTTCTACTCGAAGCTCCCCACTGTCCGTGCGGGGGTCGCCGCACGGACACAGCGGGGGCTCATCGGGTACCGCGTGCTCTCGACGGAAGGGCACGTGCGCTCCTTCGGTGGGGCCTTCGACCTCGGCGACCCCGCGCGCATCGGCGCGGCGGCGGGCGTTGCGATCGCGGCCGCGCAGGACGCAGACAGCTACTGGGTCGTGGCTGCCGATGGCGCCGTGTTCACGTTCGGCAACGCGCAGTACCTCGGCTCACTCCCGGACCAGGGCGTCCGGGCCAAGGCTGCGGACATCGCCGGCCGGCCGGGTGGTGGCGGCTACTGGGTGCTGGGCACCGACGGCGCGGTCTACCCCTTCGGCGCCGCGGCGAACCTCGGCGGGCTGCCGAACGTGGGCGTGCGCACGACCGCGCGCAAGATCCGGCCCACTCCGACGGGCAACGGCTACTGGATCCTCGGTGAGGACGGCGGCATCTTCACGTTCGGCGACGCCAGCTTCTTCGGGTCGGTGCCGGGCGTGGGCGCCAAGACGGCGGCGGTCGACCTCAGCCCGACGCCGAGCGGGTTGGGCTACTGGGTGCTCGGCGAGGACGGCGGCGTCTTCACGTTCGGCGACGCCCAGTTCTTCGGCTCGATCCCCGCGCTCAAGCTCACTTGGTCACGACCGGCCCGGGCGATCATGGCGGCGTTCGACGGCGGTGGCTATCACGTCATGGCGAACGACGGTGGCGTCTTCAGCTTCGGCAACGTGCCGTTCTACGGCAGCCTCGCGGGCAGCGGTCGCCGCCCATCGGGCATCGCACCCGCGATCCAGCTCTGACCGCCACGTTTCGGTCGGGACATAGGCTCCCGCGATGGCCGACCTGCGCGTGCTCATCACCGCGAACGACTACGGGGAGACGCTCGCGTTCTACGGCGACATCCTCGACTTCGCGATCGCGGAGTCATGGGACGACCCGGACGGTCGCGGCACGTTGTTCCGCGCGGCGGACGGGATGATCGAGGTGTTCGAGGCGAACGCGCACCATCCCGCGCACGCGGTCTCCGGTGTACGGCTCGGCATCGAGGTGCCGGACGCGCAAGCAGTGCACGACCGCGTCGTGGCGCGGGGCGTCGCGATCGTCGAAGCGATCGACGATCGGCCGTGGCGCCACCGCAGCTTCACGATCGACGACCCGAACGGGCTCGCGCTGACGATCTTCCACGTCCTCGACTGACGCGTCAGTTAGTAGACAAGCGCGCGACAAGCGACAACGCTTGGCCCGTGCACATGAACCACATCGACGCGAAGGTCGCGGCGCGCTCCGCAGGAGCGAAGGGTGACGGGCTCTACGCGACGCAGCCGATCCGCGCAGGAGAGACGGTCGTCGCGTTCGGTGGGTATGCGATCGATCGCGCGACGCTCGACGAGCTGCCGCCCGAGCGCCGCATGCACGCGATCCAGATCGACGCCGACCTCTTCCTCGTGGGTCCGGATCCTGTCGAGCCCGGCGATCTGGTGAACCACTCGTGCGACCCGAACTGCGGGCTCGTGGGAGCGGTCCTCGTCGTCGCGATGCGCGACATCGATCCCGGCGAAGAGATCACCTTCGACTACGCGATGTGCGACTCGGCCGACTACGACGAGTTCGACTGCTCGTGCGACACACCGCACTGCCGCAAGCGCGTCACGGGCGACGACTGGAAGCGCCCCGACCTGCAGCAGCGCTACGCCGGATGGTTCTCGTCGTACCTCGCTCGTCAGATCGCCGCACTGCCTTCGCAGGGCTCGGCGCGACGGGCCTTCGCCGCCTGACATCACCCAGCACCCCGCGCCGCCTGCCTAGCGTGCGGGAATGCGCATCCTCGTCGTCGGTGCCGGAGGCGTGGGTGGCGCGATCGCCTCGATCGCGAGTCGGCGCACCTTCTTCGATCATCTCGTGCTCGCCGACCTCGACCCCGCGCGGGCCGAGCGGTCGGTCGCGAAGCTCGGCGACCCTCGGCTCGCGGCCACCACCGTCGACGCGAGCGACGAGGCGAACATCAGGGAGGTCGCGCGGCGACACCGCTGCGACGTGATCGTCAACGCGTGCGACCCACGGTTCAACCCGCCGATCTTCGACGCCGCGCTGTCCGCCGGCTGCACGTACCTCGACATGGCGATGACGCTCTCCGAGCCGCATCCGAAGGAGCCGTTCGCGCGCACAGGAGTCAAGCTCGGCGACGCGCAGTTCGCCGTCGCCGAGGACTGGGAGCAGCGCGGGCTCCTCGCCCTGGTCGGCATCGGCGTCGAGCCGGGCCTCTCGGACGTGTTCGCACGCTATGCAGCGGACCACCTGTTCTCCGCCGTCGACGAGATCGGCGTGCGCGACGGCTCGAACCTGTCGATCGACGGCTACGACTTCGCGCCGACCTTTTCCATATGGACGACGATCGAAGAGTGCTTGAACCCGCCCGTGGTCTGGGAGCGCGAGCGCGGCTGGTTCACGACGGAGCCCTTCTCCGAACCCGAGACGTTCGTGTTCCCCGAAGGCATCGGCGCCGTGGAGTGCGTCAACGTCGAGCACGAGGAGGTCCTGCTCATCCCGCGCTGGCTGGACTGCGAACGCGTCACGTTCAAGTACGGGCTCGGTGACCGGTTCATCCAGATCCTGCGCACGCTCCACCTGCTCGGGCTCGACAGCAAGGAGCGGGTGCGGGTCCGCGACGTGGACGTCGCGCCCCGGGATGTCGTCGCCGCGTGCCTCCCCGATCCCGCAGCGCTCGGCGACCGGATGTCGGGCAAGACGTGCGCGGGCACGTGGGTCAAGGGCACGGGCAAGGACGGGGCGGCGCGGTCGGTGTACCTGTACCACGTCGCCGACAACGCGACGACGATGGAGGAGTACGGCCATCAGGCCGTGGTGTGGCAGACCGCGATCAACCCGGTGGTCGCGCTCGAGCTGCTGTCCCAGGGCACGTGGCAAGGCACCGGCGTGCTCGGTCCCGAGGCCTTCGACGCCGCGCCGTTCCTCGACCTGCTCGCCGAGTACGGCGCGCCGCACGGCATCGTCGAGCTCAGCTGACGACCCGGTACTCGCGCACCGCCGGCTCGCGGAACCACTCCCCCATCCGCGCGTCGACCGCTGCGACCTGCTCGTCGGTGATCGCCTTCCACATCTCGCGGCTCTCCCACCAGACCATGATCACGACGGAACCGGGACGGTCGTGCGGCAACCACACCTCCTTGCGCACGAAGCCGGCCTGCCTCGACAAGAACGCAGTCCACACGCGAGCGTCGGCGTCGAGGAACGCCTCGATGTCCCCGTCGTCGACGTCGAGCGTCAGCTCCTCGACGATCACGGCCCGGTCACCAAGCAGAGCTCGTTGCCCTCGGGGTCGAGCAGGACTTGGAACGCGCCGTCCTCTTCGAACACGACGCCGCCTTGCTTCGTCGCGCCGAGCTCGAGCGCGGCGCGGGTCGACGCTTCCAGATCGGGGGCGAGCACGTCGAGGTGCACGCGGTTCTTCACGACCTTGCCCTCCGGCACGCGTTGGAAGCCGATGCGCAGCCCCGTGGCCTCGTTGGGCTCGATCACCGACCACGCCGGCTCGCGGTCGATCACGGTGCCACCGATGACCGCGGCGTAGAAGCGAGCGATGGACGCGGGGTCATGACAGTCGATGACGAGCTCCCACACAGGACCAATTGCCATCGGGCCAGCG
>DATKAS010000168.1:0-9352 GCA_035497855.1 Acidimicrobiales bacterium | reverse complement strand
GGTGGCGAGGCACTCGACGTAGCGCTCGCCGCGCTCGTGGGCGAGCTGGCGCAGGCGCCGGCTGTTGTCTTGCGTGATCTCGACAAGCCATGCACAGAGCGCGGCGAGGTACTCCTCGCCGGCCGCTTCCGCCAGCTCCTGCCCGCGCATGACGAGGGTGCGGGCGTCCGACCAGCCGCGCGCCGTCCCGACGAGGACCGACACGGTCGCTGCCGCTGCGGCCCAGAGCATGGGGAACCGCTGGGCGTTCTCTTCGGTGAGCAGCGCGTCGACAGCCGCGAGGCAAGCATGCGGCCTTCCGGTTCCGTGCCACGAGCGGGCCACGCGGCGGAGCAGCCGCAGCCCGACGGCTGGGTCCCGCGTGCTCCACTCGAGCGCGGCGGCCAGGCAATCGTGGAACACCTCGACCCGCTCGATCACCGCGTCGGTGTGGAGAGTCGACTGTTGCGACTCCAGCCAATCGAGCCAGAAGGCCGCATGCGCGTCTCGGATCGCTTCGAGCTCC
Source organism: Acidimicrobiales bacterium (assembly GCA_035497855.1). Taxonomy (GTDB): domain Bacteria; phylum Actinomycetota; class Acidimicrobiia; order Acidimicrobiales; family DATKAS01; genus DATKAS01. Next base: position 8,847 of record DATKAS010000168.1, on the reverse strand, counting down.
CCGGCGATCAGCGCGCGGTTGAGCGCGTACGCGCGGAGCGTCTCGAGGAGCCGGTAGTGCTGCTCGCCGTCGGGTCGCTCATCTGCGAGCACGAGGTTCTTGTCGATCAACCGGCTCACCACGTCGAACACGGTCACCGGATCCACGTCGCCCAGCGCCGACGCGACCGCCTCGGCTGCCTCCATCGGGAAGGAGCCAGCGAGCACGCCGAGCCTGCGGAAGACCACCTGCTCGTTCTCGTCCAGTCGGTCGTGACTCCACTCGACGGACGCGGCGAGGGTCTGCTGGCGCGGGAGAAGTGTGCGGGCGCCACCCGCGAGAAGGCGGAAGCGATCGTCGAGCTCGAGCGCGATCCGTTCCGGTGACATCTGCCGGCACCGAGCCGCCGCCAGCTCCAGCGCGAGAGGGATGCCGTCGAGCCGATGGCAGATCTGCGCGATCGCAGGTGCATTCGCGTCTGAGACGACGAAGGTCGGGCGAGCCCTACGCGCGCGATCGATGAACAACCGGACTGCCTCGTACTGCGAGAGGGCCCGGAGCGCCACGACCACCTCCGGCGACGGACACGAGAGCGAACGAACCCGCCATGTGACCTCGCCGCTGACGCCGAGCGGCTCACGAGAGGTCGCGAGCACCCTCACGGTCGCGTGCCGCGCCAGCAGGGCATCAGCGAGCTCCGCGCACGGTCCGACGAGGTGCTCGCAGTTGTCGAGGACCAAGAGCATCGGCTGATCCGGCAACGTGGCGGCGAGCTGTTCGAGAGGGTGCAGCCCGGCAACCTGATGCGCCCCGAGCGCAGACAGCACGGCGGGCGCGACCGAGCCCTCGTTGGCGACTCCCGCGAGCTCGACGAACCACACGCCACCCGGGAAGTGCTCGAGGAGATCGGCCGCCACCTCGAGGGCGAGCCGTGTCTTCCCGACGCCTCCCGATCCGGTCAACGTCACGAGTCGCTCCGCGCGGACCAGTGCGGCGAGCGCGGCGACGTCGTCCTCGCGACCGACGAGCGGGGTCAGCTGGACCGGCAGGTTGTGCGGCTGCGCGTCGAGCGAGCGAAGCCCCGGATGCGTCGCGGGGAGGTCGGGGTGGACCACTTGCCACACGCGCTCGGGCCGGCCGAGGTCCTTGAGGCGATGCGTGCCGAGATCGCTCAGGCTCACGTCCTGCGGCAGCCGATCGACCACGAGTCCCGCCGTCGCGTCCGACACGAGGATCTGGTCGCCGTACCCGATTGCTCGGAGCCGCGCGCAGCGGATGACCGTGTGGCCGAAGTAGTTGCCCTCGTCGCGCAGCTGCGCTTCGCCAGTGTGGATGGCCATGCGCACGTGCAGCTCACCGCCATCGGGCCATTCCTCGGCGAGGAGCGTTCGCTGGGCATCGATTGCCGCTGCCACGGCATCGGACGCGCGTGCGAACGCGGCCACGACGCTGTCGCCCTCGCCCTGTTCGACCGGCCGCACTCCGCCGTGGCGAGCGACCGCCTCGTCGAGGATCTCGTAGTGGCGGGGCACCGCAGCCGCCATTGCTGCCGGCGCGTCCTCCCACCGGCGCGTCGAACCCTCCACGTCCGTCAGCAGGAACGTGACCGTGCCGGTTGGCAGCGCGAACCCAGGTCTGTCGGGACCGCTCACCTCATCCACCAGGAGCCGCGGGCTCGGTCCTCGGACTTCACTGTCGATCATGCTTCCAGCATCGGGGAGCCGTGGCGCTGGTACATCCCCCATGTGGTGGACCCCGCCCGCGGGCAATTCGAGCCGTCGAGCACCTCGCGCACATCATGATCGAGACCGACGCCGCGCCGTTGCGCAACACCGTGCTCCTTCCGTTCGTGTTGGGCGCGTTCGACGACACGAGGTCGAACGACCGCATGGTCGATGTCGCGGCAAAGGTGATGCTCAACGACTTGGCCTGGTGGGGGACCGCGCTGCAGAAGGCGCGGGCCGAGGGTGAGCTGCCGCCGGGCATCTTCCGCTTGCGGGCAGCGGCGACCGACACGACGGGCGCGGCCCGCCGCTCATAGGACGCTTGACACGCACCGGCAGGCGTACTAGTGTTCGATTTCTTCCCCATTGATGCTGGTCACGGTGCTGGACTCAGTTCTGGGGAAGGAGCGGGGTGGACGTCGGAGCGCTCGTCGGCGAGCTGGCCGCATGCGATGTCGCGACCGCGGACCGCGAGACCCTCGATGCGTGCGCTGAGGCAAGCGCGCGGGTTCGGGCGTGGCTCGACGGGTTCGACGTCGACCTCGGTCGCGCGTTCGAGGCGAAGACCGGCTACGGCGCGAAGACCTTCGCCGACGCGGCCGGCCTGTCGTTGAGTGCAGGTGAGCGGGTCGTCGAGCGGGGCCGCACGTTGAGCGCGCTGCCGGCGATCGAAGCGGCGACGAAACACGGTGACGTGTCGGGGGCGCATGTCGACGTGGCGACACGTGCGTTGCGTCAGGTGCCCGAGCGCCGCCGTGGCGAGCTCGCCGCGCGGATCGACGGCCTGGTCGGGTCGGCTCGGTCATTGCCGGCGTGCGAGTTCGAGCGCGCGGTGAAGGTCGAGGTCCGACGACTGCAAGACGACGATGGCAAGCCGCGCCTCGAGCAACAGAAGCGGGCCTCGCGCTTGCGCTCGTGGGTGAGCAAGAAGAGCGGCATGTGGTGCTTCCGTGGCGAGGTCGATCCCTTCAGTGGCGTCCTCGCGGACAAGCGCCTGCACGACGAGGTCGAGCGGCTGTTCCGGGAGGGGGCGCCTGACGGGTGTCCCGACGACCCGATCGAGAAGCAGCAGTACTTGGCCGCGCTCGCGCTGCTGTCGCTGCTGCAAGGCAATGGCGGCGGGTCGGGCAAGCCTGAGCTCGTGGTTGTCGTCGATGCGACGCAGCTCGACGATGACGGCAAGCCGATCGTCGATTGGGATCTGCCGGTCGATCTGCCCGACGACGTGCTTCGTGATGTCGCGGCGCGGGCGAGGGTCAGCGTGGTCGCCGTGTGGCCGCCCGCAGAGCTGAACTTGGGGCGTAGCCAGCGGTTGGCATCGGCTGCGCAGCGGCGGGTGCTGCGAGCGCTCTACCCGCAGTGCGCGATCCCGGGCTGTGCGGTGCGGTTCAGTCGGCTGAGGATGCATCACGTGTGGTGGTGGGAGCACGGAGGTCCCACTGACCTCGACAACCTCCTGCCCATCTGCGGCCGGCACCACAGCGCAGTGCACGATCGCGGGTGGAAGCTCAAACTCCTCCCGGATCGCACGCTCGAGATCACGCTGCCCGACGGAACCACAATGGAAACCGGTCCACCCGAGCGCGGACCATGACGGTCAGCAGCGCGGCCCTCGGGGCCGTACTGTCCCGAACACATCGAGCCAGGGGGATGACATGACCTCACCCGTGCTACCCGGACGTCTGGGCTCACCCGACATGTCGCTGCGCGACGATCCGCGTGCCGATCCGAGGATGATCGCCGCGATGGAGCCGTTCGGTCTGAGCGACCGCCCCGCGCCCGCGCCCGTCGACGCGTCCTCATCGCTCGAGGACCTTCTCGAATACATCGCAGTGGCCGAGGAGGGCTTCGAGGATCTGTTCACCGCGACCGTCGCCGGCATGCCCGATGTCGAAGGCGTCGAACGCAGCGTCACGGTGATCAACGGGCTCGACGGCAACGACGTGACCATCTACATCCATCGTCCGGTCGATCGTCCCGCTTCGTTGCCCGGCGTGCTGCATCTGCACGGCGGCGGCATGGTGATGCTCGAGGCCGCCGGACCGACCTACGGCCGTCTGCGTGACGAGATGGCCGCCGCGGGACTGGTCGTCGTCGGCGTCGAGTTCCGCAACGGCGGCGGCAAGCACGGACCTCACCCCTATCCGGCCGGCCTCAACGACTGCGCCGCCGCGCTGCGCTGGGTCGTCAACCACAAAGCGAGCCTCGGCATCGACAAGCTCATCGTCGCGGGGGAGTCAGGCGGCGGGAACCTCACGTGTGCGACCGTGCTGCGGGCCAAGCGCGACGGGATGCTCGACCACATCGCCGGCGCGTACGCGATGTGCCCCTACATCTCGAACGCGTGGGCCGCGCCGGCGCCCGAGCTCCCGTCGTTGTTCGAGAACGACGGGTACTTCCTCGACGTGTCGATGATGGGCGCGCTGGCGAAGGTGTACGACCCGTCGGGCGATCACGCGGCGGACCCGTTGGCGTGGCCGCTGCACGCCGGGGCCGACGATTTGGCCGGCCTGCCGCCCCACGTCATCTCGGTGAACCAGCTCGACCCGCTGCGCGACGAGGGCCTCGCGTATGCGCGCAAGCTGCTCGATGCGGGCGTGTCGGTGGTCAGTCGCACGGTCAACGGCACCTGCCATGCGGGCGACCTCATCTTCTCGGCCGCCCTGCCCGACGTGTTCGCGGCCACGATCCGCGACATCAAGGGGTTCGCAGACTCGCTGTAGCGCTGGCCGCCACGAGCAGGCCGTCATCGGAGCAGCTCTCGCCGTTCCGGTTCCAGCGTCCTCCGTCGCAAGACTTCGCCATCGCGACTCGAGGCGACGCCCGGGGTCGTCCGCTTGCTCTAGTGGGCGCTCGGGACGTGCGCCGTGTGGCCGACGGCCACGAACGGCACCGGCTGCTCCGCCGCATTCGCTGATTGCACGACTGGCGTTGCCGACGCGATCGTGCGCGTCGGCGAGTCGGACGTCGCCCACGCGAACGAGATCGTGGCGACCGCGACGATCGCTGCGAGGAACGCGATGACCTGCCAACCCAGTCGATGGGAGCGGGCTCCGGTGGTCCGAGCGAACGATCTGGACGTCGAGGTGAGCGTCTGCATGGCAATCTCCTCCACTGTCTCGGTGTGAGGTCGAAGCCATGAGGCGGGAGATCCCTCGTGACCTACCTCCTCATCACGAGTGCAGCGTGCGCCCGCCGCGCTGTCCCGTACATCACGCAGATCACCGAGGTGATGTGACAGGGGAGTCCGCGGCCGGGATCAGTTTGTGCCTCAGCCGGGCCCGGGTGGGAGGGCACTACCCTGGCGACCGGGCGATGGATCTCGCCTGGTCGACCCCGCACAACGGTGACGACCGAACCGCCGCTGGCTGATAGGTCCTGCCGAGCCGGAGGTGCGCGTGGCTGACGACTGGGGGGCGCCGCGAGCTGCTGCGCCTGTGCGAGTGGACAGCCGTGTGCTGCTCGCGATCGCAGCCGGGGGGATGATCGGCGCGACGTTGCGGTACAAGCTCGCCACCTTGATCCATGTGCCTGCGGGCGGGTTCCCGTGGGCGACGTTCTGGACGAACGTGTCGGGATCACTCGTCCTCGGGTTCCTGCTCGTGCTGCTGATCGAGCGGTTCCCGCCGACGCGGTACGCCCGAGCGTTCGCCGGCACGGGAGTGCTCGGTGCGTACACCACGTTCTCGACCTTCAGCGTCGAGACCGACGTGCTCGTGAAGGACGGCCACGTCGGCATCGCCGGCGCGTACGTCGTCGCCAGCCTCGTCGTGGGTCTCGGGGCTGCCGTGTCGGGAATCGCGCTCGCCAGGAGGCTGACGAGCAGAAGGGAGCGGCCATGAAGCTCGATGGTCATCAGAAGCGGCTCACGATCTTCGTCGGCGAGTCGGATCACGTGGGTCATCACTCGCTTGCCACCGAGATCGTGCATCGCGCCCACGCGGCGGGCCTCGCGGGCGCGACCATGTTCCGCGGCATCGAGGGCTACGGCGCGTCGAACCACGTGCACACGACCCGGGTGCTGTCGCTGTCCGACGATCTGCCCATCGCGATCGTCATCGTCGACACCGAGGCCGCGATCCGCGGGTTCCTGCCCGTGCTCGACGAGCTGATCACCGAGGGCCTGGTCGTGATCGACGACGTCGAGGTCGTGAGATACGGCGGACGGGACCAAGGGTGATGGTGACGTCGTGAGCCCCAGCGTGTGGGCGCTGTTCTTGGTCGCGGCTGGCCTGGGTGCGTGCGCGCGCTACCTGCTCGACGGATTCGTGCAGGCGCGCACGGACGGCGAGTTCCCCTGGGGGACGTGCCTCATCAACGTGTCGGGATCGTTCGTGCTCGGCATCATCACCGGGCTCGCGCTGTATCACGGCCTCGGCATCGATTCGAAGCTCGTGCTCGGCACAGGGTTTTGCGGCGCGTACACCACCTTCTCCACGTTCAGCTACGAGACGGTGCGCCTGGTCGAGGGAGGTGTGCGGGGCGCCGCGGTGCGCAACGTCGCGGTGAACACGGTGGGCGGGCTGCTCGCCGCGGGCCTGGGCCTCGCGCTCATGGCTGCCGGGTGAAGTCGGTCGTGTAGTCGGTGTCGTCGACGAGGAGGTCTTCCTCGGGCAGCAGCTCGCCGTAGTTCAGCGCGCCGTCGATGTCGTGCATCCACACCTCCTCGGGGAGGTCGTAGAGCACCTCGACGCCGTAGCCGTTCGGGTCGTTGATGTAGACGCTGTGCGTCATGCCGTGGTTGACGCGCATGTTCATCTTGACGCCGTTGTCCTTGAGGAACTGCACCTGCTCGAGCCAGGACTCGCGGTCGGGGTACGTGATGGCGATGTGGTTGATCGCCAACGTGCTCTGGTACATCGACCACTCGGGCGGCGGCTCGGGCAGTCCCTTCTGCTCCACGAGCGCGATGTCGTGGTGGTTCACGTCGTCGATGACGCCGCTGTAGAAGCGCATCGTCATGTTGGGGCGGTTGGTCCGCGGATGGAGCTCGCCGACCTGCTTGAAGCCGAGGAGGTCACACCAGAAGTGGTGCGACTCCTCCATGTCGCGCACGTTGATCACGAGGTGGTTCACGCCGCGGGGCGTGACCGCCGTCGACCGCTTGGGAATCTGTTCGTTCACTCCTCCAGCATCGCAAAGATCTCGTCGTTGTCGGCGCCGAGCAGGGTGGCGGGCCGGAGCGACGAGGCCGTCTCGCCCTCGAACCGCACGGGCGGGGCGGGTTGGCGGATCGTGCCGAGCACCGGGTGCTCGAAGGTCTCGACCGTGCCGTTGGCCACGACCTGGGGCGCGGCGTGCACGTCGGCGAGGGCGACGACGGGCGCGGCGGGCACGTCGTGGGCGGCGAGGCGGTCGAGCACGTCGGCTGTCGTGAGCGATTCCATCGCCTTCCCGGAAAGCCGGGTCACGGCCACCGCCCGCACGCTGCCTGCGGTCGCGATGTCGGCCTCGTCGAGGTCGAACGCGTCGACCAGGCCGTCGATCTGGCGGGGAGTGAGCGTGATGAACGAGATGTGCCCGTCGAGGGTCGGCCAGAGCCGGAACCCATTGGCGATGTCGGGGCGCTGGTGCTCGGGATGGAGCGCGGTGTGGTTCATCATCCCGTCGGGCCACAGCGTCGCCACGTTGACGTCGAGCATGCACACCTCGATCGCCCGGCCCTCGCCAGTGGAGGCGCGCCCCACGAGCGCGGCGCAGATCGCCTGCGCGGCCGCCCAGCCGGTGGTCTTGTCGACGACGCCGTTGCGCACCATCGCGGGCTCGCCGGTGCGCGGGTCGCGCTGGCGATCGCAGATGCCCGACATCGCCTGGATCACGTGGTCGTACGCGGGATGACCTGCCTTCGGTCCGGTCGAGCCGAAGCCGACGATCGTCACGTGGATGAGGAGCGGGCGTCCCGACCGGACGGCGTCGGCGTCGATGCCGAGCGCCTGCGCCGCGGCGGGGCGGTAGTTGTGGATCACGACATCGGCCCAGTCGAGCAAGCGGTCGAACGTCGGGCGGGCCGCAGGGTCCTCGAGGTCGAGCACGAGCGACCGCTTCGACCGGTTGAGGTTCGCGTAGTACGCGGTGAGGCCGTCGGTGCCGGTGCCGAGGTTGCGGATCGGGTCGCCGCTCGGCGGTTCGAGCTTGATCACGTCGGCGCCTTGGTCGCCGAGGATCATCGTGGCGAACGGGCCCGACATGTTCGCCGTGATGTCGAGCACCTTGATGCCGGTCAGGGGGAGTGTCATCGAGTCGCCTCCGCTTCCGCGAGCAGTCGCCGCGCGATGACGATGCGCTGGATCTCGTTCGTGCCCTCGCCGATGATGAGCAGCGGCGCGTCGCGGTAGTAGCGCTCGATGTGCTCCTCGGTCGAGTAGCCGTAGGCGCCGTAGATGCGCATCGCCTCGGTGGCGTTCTCGAGCGCGGCCTCGGTGGCGACGAGCTTGGCCATGCCGGCTTCGAGGTCGCAGCGCTGCCCGGCGTCGAAGGCGTGGGCAGCTCGCTCGGTGAGCAGGCGCGCCGACTCGACCCGACACGCCATGTCGGCGAGCTTCAGCTGGATCGCCTGGTGCTGGCCGATCGGGCGTCCCATCGTCTCGCGGACGTTCGCGTAGCGCAGTGCTGCTTGCAGCGACGCGTCCGCGACCCCGACCCCGCGGGCGGCGACGTTGATGCGGCCGAGCTCGAGCCCGCCGAGCACTTGCGCGATGCCGCGTCCTTCGACGCCGCCGAGCAGGCGCGCCGCGTCGACGTGCACGTCGTCGAACAGCAGCTCGACGGTGTCGACGCCGCGGTAGCCGAGCTTGCCGAGCTTGCGGGGCACGGTGTAGCCGTCGACGTCCTTGAGCGCGAGGAGCACCGACGTGCCGCGGCTGCGCGGCGATGCGTCGAGGTCGGTCTTCACGAGCAATGCGAGGCAGTTGCCGTGGCCGCCGTTGGTGATCCACATCTTCGTGCCGTTGACGACGTAGAAGTCGCCGTCGCGGCGGGCCGTCATCCGGATCGCCTGCAGGTCGGTTCCCGCGGTCGGCTCGGTGAGCGCGAGGCCGCCGCGCAGCTCGCCCGCCGCGAGCTTGGGCAGGAACCAGGCGCGCTGCTCGTCGGTGCCGAACATCCGGATGAGGTGCGCCATCATCAGGTGCGAGTTCAAGACGCC
>DATKAS010000167.1:0-2580 GCA_035497855.1 Acidimicrobiales bacterium | reverse complement strand
CGCGATCGCGCTCCTGGTGCTGGGCGCACTGGCGGTGGCGACGCTGAAGCTGAAACGGTCGGGCGACGAGTCCGACCCGCTCGACGTCTGACCGACTCTCACCTACGCTCCGGCAGTGAGACGCACGATCGCAATCGCGATCCTGCTCCCGCTCGCCGTCGCGGCGGGCGCGATGCGTGACGCGGCGGCGCGGCCGAGTGCGTGCGCGCCGGCGACAAAGGTTCTCGCGAGCCCGCTGCAGACGTTCGCCGCCCGCGTGACGACCGCGACGCACGTCTATCGGAGCCCAGGCCGAGGTGCGTTCCTCGCGTTGCCCCTCGAGGATCCGTACGGGTTCCCGACGACGCTGTCGGTCCTCGCGCTCGAGCGCCTGTGCAACGGCGCGACGTGGTATCGCGTGCAGCTCGCGCACTGGCCCAATGGCACGACGGGCTGGGTTCGCTCGGTGGACGTCGCGACGACGAAGCTTCGCGTGCGGATCGTGGTCGACGTCTCGGCGCATCAGCTCACGCTCTATCGCGCGGGGCACGTCGTGCTGCGGACGCCGGCCGCGATCGGCAAGCCGTCGACGCCGACGCCGCTCGGCACGTTCTTCGTCACGCAGCGGTTCGTCGTGGACCCGCCGACGGGGGCGTACGGGCCGCGCGCGCTCGGCATCTCCGCGTTCTCGAACGTCCTGCGCTCGTGGCGCGACGGCGGCCCGATCGGCATCCACGGCACGGACGAGACGTTCTCGATCGGCCGGCCCGTGTCGCACGGCTGCATTCGGTTGCCGAACGACGTGATCATCAGGCTCTTCGCGGTGACCCCGCTCGGCACGCCGGTGGTCATACAACCCTGACCTTGACGCCGATCGTGCGACGGGGCACGATCCTGCGACCGCGTCCTCCCGCGGGCAACCTGCGCGTGTTTTCCCACAGCGGTTATCCACAGCCAATCACGTGGCACGACGCCGTTTGAGCGCGCGCCGCCGGAGCCCTGTGGACGACGGCCGCGCTCGTCGATCGGCGTTGATAGCGTCGTCTCATGGCGGGCCGGCTCGACTCTGAGCAGCTCGAGCTGCTCCGGGCGTGGGGAGCGGGGCTCGCGACGGACGAGCGCGAGGAGGTTCGCGCTGCCGGCAAGGCGATCACGATGCTCGTCGACGAGATCGACCGGCTGAACATCGACCTCTGGAACCAGCGGGCGGGCGAGGAGCAGCGGGCCGTCCCCGGGCCGGAGCCCGAGGCGCCCGGCGAGCACGCGCTGGGGTCGGCGCTTCGCGACCGCCTGCGGCGGCGTACCTCGCGCGAGCAGGGCGCCTAGAGGCTTGATGTGAAAGTCGGCGGGTTCGCAGGGACCCGCGGGTAGACGAAGAAGGGCTTCCAGACCATGTGTCCCCTCGAGATTGGAGCTCGAGATGACGGATCTGGAAGCCCTTGTCGTTGCAGCCTATGTCTTCGCCGATGAGTATCGGGTCCCTGCGCGGGGCGGGCGTCCGCAGTCGACGACGGACGCGGAGTTGGTGGCGCTGGCGGTCGCGCAGGCGGCGATCGGGATCAGCTCTGACCGTCAGTTCCTGGGCCTGATCGGGCGTGTGCTGCCGGGCTGGTTCCCGCGTCTGCCTCACCAGTCGCAGTACAACCGGCGCTTGCGTGGTCTGGTCGAGCTGATCTCGATCGTGCAACAGCAGCTCGCTCGGCTGATCGATAGCGGCGGCGTGCGACTCGCTGACGGCAGCCAGCTGGCAGTCGCCAACTATCCCGGTTGCCAGCAGCGAAGCCACTTCGCGGGTTTCGCGAGCTACGGCTACGCGCGGTCCCAGCATCGCTTCATCTGGGGCGTCCGCCTCGTCTTGCTGACCGACGAGCGCGGCACACCGCTCGGGTACACGATCGTGCCGGCAAACGAGAAGGAGTACGAGCCGCTCGCTGACCTCCTGACCGGCACTCCGACCCAAGTCGTCATCGCCGACAAAGGCTTCTGGGGTCGCGGCTACCGCGAGCGGCTCGCCGCCGACGGCGTCACCCTGCTCACCCCCGACAAGACACGCACGGTCGCCAACCTCGGCCGGGAGCGGGCACTCGCCTCGACACGACTGATCATCGAGAGCGTCTTCGCAAACCTAAAAGGCCAGATGCGTCTCGAGCAGCACCTCGCGAAAACACCCTCCGGACTCGCCGTACGGATCGCCCAACGCATCCTCGCCCTCACCCTCGGCATGCTGCTCAACCAGATCACCGGCCGCCCGGCACGCGCCCTCGCCGCCTACGACGGCCGCTAAATCACATCACGCCTCTAGCGGCTCGTCAGGGAACATTCCCGGACAGTGGCGCAGCCGAGAGCACTGTCGCGCGAACCACTCAACTGGGCGTTTTCCCCCGGCACGGTGGATAGGACTCGCCCCGAGTCCTTCATAGAGCGACCTTGTTGCATCGGTAACGAGAAGTGCGTAGGTTCGCGCAGTCCGCTGAACGTCCTGACCGAGATGGGAGCAGCCATGAGCGAGTTGACCGAGCGCACGAACCAGGCAGACATCGCCGCGGTGACCGAGGTGGTGCGCGCCTACTACGAGGGGATGATGGCAGGCGACGAGGTGAG
>DATKAS010000166.1:0-10121 GCA_035497855.1 Acidimicrobiales bacterium | reverse complement strand
GCCGGAGGTGGCGACGACGAGATCTGGCACGCCGACGTGCACTTCCCGAACGGCGCGTCGCTGCACGTCGACAACGTCGCGCTCGCGGCGACGTACAACGCCGCGTGGCGGAGGGGCGGTGGCGGCAGCGCGGTCGTGGTGGGGTTCACCGTCGCGTCGCGCGACGACGTCGACCACCTCTACCGAAAGCTCACCGACGCGGGCGTCGAGGGGAGGCAAGTGCCGTACGACGCGTTCTGGGGCGCTCGGTACGCGATCGTCGCCGACCCGAATGGCGTCGACGTCGGCATCATGAGCCCGATCGACGAGGCCCATCGCTCGTGGCCGCCGTCGCCGTCGCCCGACGAGTGACGGCCGACAGGTACGCGAAGCCGGAGATCGAGCGCCGCTTCATGCTCGACGCGGTGCCTGCGGATGTGGCCGATGCCGTCGAGATCACAGATCGTTACATCGACGGTGGCCATCTCCGGCTGCGCATCGTCGATGCTCCCGGAGCGGCGCCGGTCTACAAGCTCGGGCACAAGCGCAGGCCTGATCCGAGCGATGCCGGTCTCGTGATGCACACGACGATCTACCTCACCGCCGAGGAGCACGCGTTGCTCGAACAGCTGCCCGCGCGAGAGCTGCGCAAGACCCGCTTCCGGGTCGACGTCGACGGCCGGCCGGGGCTCGTCGACGTGCTTCACGGATCGAACGACGGCGTGATCCTCCTCGAGGTGGGGTTTGCGACCGAGGCGGAGGCCCGCGCGTACGAGCCGCCGTCGTGGGTGGGAGCCCAGACGGACCTCGGCGGTGGCGACCTCGCCACCTAGGCAGCTCGCAGCAACTTCCCAGACTGGGCACCGGGTCGCCTTACAGGGCGTTCCTACCGTCGCTCACATGGCAGCGACGATGAGCAGGCCCGCCGACGCGGGCCGGATCGAGCTTCTGGATGCGCCCGAGGTTGCTCCGCAGAACGCGCACGCATCGTGGGAGCGGCCAGCGCTCGTCGTGCTGCTCGCAGCGACCGCGGTGCTCTACCTGTGGGGTCTCGGCGCGTCGGGCTGGGCGAACTCCTTCTACTCCGCCGCGGCCCAAGCCGGTTCGCAGACCTGGAAGGCCTTCTTCTTCGGGTCCTTCGACGCAGCGAGCGCGATCACGGTCGACAAGCCTCCCGCATCCCTGTGGATCATGGGCCTGTCGGTGCGCGCGTTCGGACTGAGCTCGTGGAGCATCCTCGTGCCGCAAGCGCTGATGGGCGTGGCCACAGTCGGCGTCGTGTACGCCGCGGTGCGCCGGCACCTCTCGGCTGCTGCGGGACTGATCGCGGGCGCGGTCGTCGCGACGACGCCGGTTGCCGCGCTGATGTTCCGGTTCAACAACCCCGACGCGTTGCTCGTCCTCCTGATGACGCTGGCCGCGTACACGACGCTGCGTGCGGTCGACGACGGTCGCCGCCGGTGGATCATCGCGACTGGCGCGCTCATCGGCTTCGGCTTCCTCACGAAGCAGCTGCAAGTGCTGCTCGTCGTGCCGCCGCTCGGCCTCGCCTACCTGCTGGCGGGGCCCCACAAGCTCGGTCGCCGCGTGGTCGACCTCATGATCGCGCTCGCGTCGATGATCGTCGCCGCAGGTTGGTGGATCGCGGCGGTGTTGCTGACGCCGACCAGCATGCGTCCCTTCATCGGCGGTTCGCAGCACAACAGCATCCTCGAGCTCACCCTCGGCTACAACGGCTTCGGCCGCCTCACCGGTGACGAGACCGGCAGCGTCGGCGCGAGCGTGTGGGGAAGGACCGGCCTGAGCCGCATGTTCGACGGCGTCATCGGCGGACAGATCGCATGGCTGCTGCCCGCCGCGCTGGCGTTCATCGGCGTGGGGCTCTGGTTCACACGCCGCGCGCCGCGCACTGATGCGACCCGCGCGTCGATCGTCGCGTGGGGTGGGTGGCTCGTGATCACCGCACTCACCTTCAGCATGATGAAGGGGATCTTCCACGAGTACTACACGGTCGCACTTGCGCCCGCGATCGGCGCGTTGATCGGCATCGGATCACATCTGCTGTGGCAGCACCGCCAGTCACTTGTCGCTCGCATCGTGGCCGCGGGCGCGATCGTCATGACGGCGTACTGGTCGCTCGAGCTGTTGGGTCGAGCTCCGGGATGGAACACCTGGCTGCATCCACTCATCGCCGTGGGAGCGATCGTGAGCGCGGCACTCGTGATCGCCGGCCCGCGGGTCGCGCGTGGGAAGGTGCTCGCCGCCGCCGCGATCACCGGCGTGGTGGTGTCGTTGGCCGGACCGACCGCCTGGGCGGTGTCCTCTGCTGCGACACCCCACTCGGGGTCGATCGTCACAGCCGGCCCCACCGTCGTCGGTGGTCGCTTCGGAGGGCGCGGGTTCCCGGGCGGTGGACCCGGAGGGTTCCCCGGCGGCAATGGAAACGTCCGCAACCGCGGCAACGGCTTCCAGCCGGGCAACGGTTTCCAGCCGGGCAACGGCTTCCAGCCGGGCAACGGCCCGCGCGGTGGTGGGTTCGGTGGCTTCGGTGGGGGACCGGGTGGAGGCTTGCTCAACGCGTCGAAGCCGAGCGCGGACCTGATCGCGACACTGCTCGCCGACAGCGACCAGTACACGTGGGTCGCGGCGACGGTCGGATCGAACGAAGCGTCGGGCTACCAGCTCGCGACCCAGAAGCCCGTGATGTCGATCGGTGGCTTCAACGGGTCGGATCCGTCACCCACCTTGCAGCAGTTCCAGCAAGACGTCGCGGACGGGAAGATCCACTACTTCATCGCCGGCGGCGGTCTCGGCCGTCAGAACGGCGGAAGCGACGAGGCGCAGCAGATCGCCACGTGGGTCGAGCAGAGCTTCACGTCCACACAGGTCGACGGCGTGACCCTCTACGACCTTTCCGCCTGATCGTGGGTCACGCCGTCGAGACCTGGGGCCGGGCTCAGGACGATGCGGGAGCAGGTGTCGGAGCAGGGCACTTCTCGCCGATGGCGCCAGCGATCTTGTCCGTGTACTCCTTCAGCTCGCTCGAGCGCTTCTGCAGGTTGGTGATCAGGGTGGCGAGCTTGGCCGCCTTGTCCGGATCGGTGACCTGCGGCTGCTTCGCCTGGAGCTTGGCGATGCGGTTGTCCAGCTGCGTCTGCCACTTCTGGAGGAACGACACCAGGCGGTTGGCCCGGGCGCACACGCGGTCGTGGATGGGCTTCTGGTCGCTCTGAGCCGTCGGCGTCGTGCCGGTCGGCCCGCTCGTCTCCGCCGAGACGACGCTCGCGCCCCCGACGGCGAGGACGCCGACGAGTGCGAGGCCGGCGATGAGCTTGCGGATCATGGGGGTTCTCCTCATCGATTGGTTGGGGGGGATGTCTCTGATGATCGCCAGCGCCTGTGAGGGAATTGTGATGCGCTCGTGAGCGTGTTGCCAGCCGGCGCCGCTGCGATAGTTGACCCGTGGACATCAGCGCCGACCTGACGGCTCCGTGCCCGCCCGGCGATCTTCTGGCCTGGGTCGATGACCTGGGCCGTTACCCGCGCTGGTTGACGATCGTCACCTCCGCCACTCCCGTGCCCGCTGTCGAGGGCGATGCAGGTCCGGCCTGGCTCGTCGACCTCCGCGGCCGGCTCGGACCGCTCGCTCGGTCGAAGCGGCTGCGCATGGTGCGCACCGAGGCCAGCCCCAGCCGCGCCGTGTTCGAGCGCCGCGAGGCCGACGGGCGCTCGCACGCACGGTGGGTGCTCGAGGCGTCCGTCACGCCGGCAGACGAGGGCAGCCGCCTCGAGATGCACCTCCACTACGGCGGCTCGCTCTGGGGTCCGGTGCTCGAGCGGATGCTCGGCGACGAGATCGAGAACAGCCGGCCCCGGCTGCTCGCCTGCCTCGCCGGCTGAAGCAGCAGCCGTCAGTGGGCGGCGCGAGCGGTCCAGCGCCCGTCGCGCGCGTCGAGGGTGAGGGGCAGGCCGAAGCACCGGGACAGCGACGCGGATGTCATCGCCTCGTCGATCGGTCCGCATGCGACGGGTCTGCCGTCTCGGAGGAGCAGCGCGTGGGTGAACCCTCGCGGGATCTCGTCGACATGGTGCGTGACGAGGACGATCGGCGGGCTCGCAGGGTCCTCAGCCAGATCGCCGAGCCGGGAGACGAGGTCTTCGCGCGCACCGAGGCCAGCCCCAGCCGTGCCGTGTTCGAGCGCCGCGAGGCCGACGGGCGCTCGCACGCACGGTGGGTGCTCGAGGCGTCCGTCACGCCGGCAGACGAGGGCAGCCGCCTCGTGATGCACCTCCACTACGGCGGCTCGCTCTGGGGTCCGGTGCTCGAGCGGATGCTCGGCGACGAGATCGAGAACAGCCGACCCCGGCTGCTCGCCTGCCTCGCCGGCTGAAGCGGCAGCCGTCAGTGGGCGCGAGCGGTCCAGCGCCCGTCGCGCGCGTCGAGGGTGAGGGCCAAGCCGAAGCACCGGGTCAGCGACGCCGATGTCATCGCCTCGTCGATCGGTCCGCATGCGACGGGTCTGCCGTCTCGAAGGAGCAGCGCGTGGGTGAACCCTCGCGGGATCTCGTCGACATGGTGCGTGACGAGGACGATCGGCGGGCTCGCAGGGTCCTCAGCCAGATCGCCGAGCCGGGAGACGAGGTCTTCGCGCGCGCCGAGGTCGAGGCCGGCCGCGGGCTCGTCGAGGATGAGCAGCTCGGGGTCGGCCATCAACGTGCGCGCGAGCTGCGCCTTCTGCTGCTCCCCACTGGACAGCGTGCCGAACATGCGCCCGGCAAACCCCCCCATCCCGAATCGGCCGAGCAGCGCGAGGGCGCGCGCTCGATCCTCGTCTGTGTACGTGTGCCACCACGGTTCGAGGGCCGCGTTGCGAGCTGTCATCACGACGTCGACGACGTCGAGCTCGCGACGCAGCATCGAGGCCATCGCCGCGCTCGCGACGCCGATGCGCGGACGCACCTTCCGGATGTCGACGCGTCCCAACACTGCGCCGAGGACGCGGACCTCGCCCTTTGACGGGTGGAGGTAGAGCGAGATGATGCGCACGAGCGTGGTCTTGCCCGATCCGTTCGGACCGAGCACGACCCACCGCTCTCCCGGCTGCACGCACCAGTCGAGACCGTCGAGTGCGAGGTCGTCGTCGTAGACGACGCCGATGCCGCGCAGATCGATGGCCGCGTGCTCCGCTGCCGTCACGGTGCGGCGATGGGCAGCTCGAGCAAGTGTGGGCGTCCGGATTCGAAGGCCGCGCTCACCGCATCGCCGATGTCGCCCGCCTTCTCGACGAGGGTCGCGTCGACGCCCATCGAATGCGCGAGCGCGATGTAGTCGACGGGTGGCTGATCGATGTCCATCGCCACCATGCGCCCCGCCTGCACGCTGTCGCGACCCATTCCCCGCAGATAGCCCTTGAGGATGAGGTACTGACGGTTGTTGACGACCGCGAACACGACGGGGAGCTGCTCGTGGGCCGCGGTCCAGAGCGCCTGCGGCGAGTACATCGCAGAGCCGTCACCGACGACGCACAGCACGGGCTCGCGATCGTGGCCGAGCGACACCCCGAGCGCGGCAGGCATGCCCCAGCCGAGGCCACCGCCCTTGCAGAAGAAGTAGTGCCCGGGCTCCGTCCAATGATGGAAGCCCCGGATGTAGAAACCGGTCGTGATCGCCTCGTCGACGACGGTCGTGTTCGGGGGCAGCGCGCGCACGAGCGCATGGCCGGCTGCCATCGCGTCCATTGGTGCGTTCGCGTAGCGGGAAAGAGCGGTCTCCTCGAGCGACTCGATCTCCTGCCCTCGTCGCACCTCGGCAGCCGCGTTCGCGACCGCGACAGCACCCGCGTCAGCGCGGCGTTGCACGAGCGGCAAGAGCGCCGTCAGCGTCGATCTCGGGTCGCCGACGAGGCCGAGCCGAGCGGGGTAGGTGCGGCCGAGTCGGGTCGCGTCGGGGGAGATGTGGAGCAGCTCGACGTTTTCGGGCACCGCCGAGCCGGGGGTGTACGGGTACACCATGAAGGTGTGGTTGCCGATCGCGAGGACGCGCCGGAACGGTGACAGCGCAGCGTTGATCGCGACTGCGGCGGGCGCCAGCGCGCCGGCGTAGAGCGGGTGCGCGGGCGGGAACACGCCGGTCGCGTGCAGGGGTGCACCGAACACGGGCGCGCCGAGCGCTTCGGCGAGCGCGACGAGCGCGGCGACCCCGCCGGAGGCCGCGACCTCGTCTCCGGCGACGATCGCGAGCGAACCGATGGGCGCGTCGACGAGGAGATCCGCCATCTCGTCGAGGTCGGCCGGGACTGTGCGACGGTCGACGCGCGAGGGAGGGGGCACGTCGAGGTCGCCTTCGGCATCGAGGGTCGACATCGGCAACGACACGAAGACGGGACCTGGAGGTGGCGCGGCCGCGTCGTGGAAGGCGCGGCGCATGATCGTGCCGAGCTCGTCGACCGTGCGCACCTCGTGCACCCATTTCGAGACGGGACGGGCGAGCCCGACCAGGTCGCCCGACAGCAGCGGGTCGGCGACGATGTGGCGCCAGTCCTGCTGCCCCGCGGTCACCACGAGCGGCGTGCCGTTCGCGACTGCGTTCGTGAGGTTGCCGATCGCGTTGCCGAGACCTGCCGACGTGTGGAGGTTGAGGAACGCGGGGCGGCCGGTCGCCTGCGCGTAGCCGTCTGCCATCCCGACCGCGGTCGCCTCCTGGAGGGCGAGCACGTAGTGGAAGCTCGCACCGCCAGGACCGGCGAGCGCGTCGATCAGTGGCAGCTCGGTGCTCCCCGGGTTCCCGAACAGGTGCCGCACCCCTTCGGTGCGCAGCACCTCGAGCAGCACCTCACGACCGTCACGCGCCGGTGTTCCCACGGCGCCCACCGTAACGCTCGGTCAGTCGTCGCCGTTGCGCCCGGTCATGTGGCGCTGCCAGGTGTCGAACATCGCCGCGTACTGGCCACCGAGTGCGACGAGCTCAGCGTGTGAGCCGAGCTCGACGATGCGGCCTTCGTCGACGACCGCGATGCGATCCGCCCGCATCGCGGTCGCGAGACGGTGGGCGATCAGGATCGCGGTGCGCCCTTCGAGCAGCGCGTCGAGGCCCCGCTCGACCTGGGCTTCGCTGCGCAGGTCGAGGTTGGCGGTGGCTTCGTCGAGCACGAGGACTCGGGGCCGGGCGAGGAACGCGCGGGTGAGCGCGAGCAGCTGGCGCTCACCGGACGACAGCGTCGCTCCGCGCTCGTGCACCAGGGTGTCGAGGCCCTGCGGCAGGCGGTCGACCACCTCGTCGAGCCCGACCGCCTGGCAGGCTTCGGCGACCTCGGCATCGGTCGCGTCGGGCCGCGCGAACGTCACGTTCGACCGCACCGATCCCGCGAACAGGAACGCTTCCTGCGGAACCACGCCGAGCTGACGGCGCAACGAACCGAGCGTGACCCCTCGCAGGTCGGTCCCGTCGATCGAGACCGTGCCTTGCGTCGGGTCGTAGAAGCGGGTGACGAGCTTGGCGATCGTGGACTTCCCGGCGCCCGTGGCTCCCACGAGGGCGAAGGTCTCACCGGGCGCGATGTCGAGGGTGACGTCGTGCAGCACCTCTTGCGCCGCGGCATAGCCGAACGACACGTGGTCGAGCACGACGTGTCCCGAGATCGGCGGGAGGTCGACCGCGTCCGGACGCTCGGGGACGCTCGGATGGGTGGCGAGCAGCTCTTGCAGCTTGTCGACCGCGGCCTGCCCCGACTGGTAGGTCGTGTAGAGCTGCACGAGCTGCTGGATCGGTGCGAAGAACGCGGCGAGGTAGAGCACGAACGCGGTCAGCTCGCCGATCGTGAGGGAGCCGTTGAGCACCATGTTGCCGCCGACGAGCAGCACGACCGCCTGGCCGCAGGCGCCGATGAGATCGGTCAACGGCCCGTACACCGCGCCGACGCGTGCCGTGTACTGGTTGGCGCCCTGGTACTCGCCGACGATGTTGCGGTGCTGCTGCACGTTGTGGCGTCGACGGTTGTGCGCAGAGATGATCCGGATGCCACTGAGGCTCTCCTGCAGGTCTGCCAGCACCTCGGCGATCCGCTCCCGCACGCGCGTGTAGCCGCGGTCCGAGGCGTTGCGGTACCAGATCGTCGCGATCGTCATCGCCGGCACGACCATCAGCACCGTGACGGCGGCCAGGGCCGGGTTCAGCAAGAACAGGATCACGGTGACGATGATCATCGTGAGGCCCTGCACGGCGAGGTTGACGATGCCGTCCTGGAACAGCTGGCTCAGCGCCTCGATGTCGCTCGTCATGCGGGTCATGACGCGCCCGGCCTTCTCCGCGGTGAAGAAGTCGATCGACAGCCGTTGGAGATGAGCGAACACGCGGACGCGGAGGTCGTACAGCAACGACTCGCCGACCCGGCCAGTCCAGGCGACGCGCCACCCGCTCGCGATCATGCTGATGACCACGCTGACGGCGTAGATGATCGACGTGACGACGAGCACCTCGATCGACCCGGCGAGGATGCCCTTGTCGATCGCGCGCTGCGTGAGCAGGGGCCCGGCCTGCAGAGTGAGCGTCTCGACGAGCACGAGCGCGAACGCTCCGGTCATCGCCCCCTTGCGCGTCGCGAGGAAGCGCCGCAGCGTGAACGGCGGCTCGTGCTCGTCGACCTGGGTGAACGGGACGTGCGGCTTGGTGTGCTCCGGCTCGGTCTCGAGGATCGCCTCGACGCGGTCGGCGAGCTCGGCTGGCACGCCAGCGAACGGCAGACCCGCCGCCCGACTCGACGCGACCGCGCTCGGGCCGCCGAAGCCGCCGCCGGCACCTCCCCAGGCCATCAGTCGCCGCCCGTCGTCACGAGCCCCGTCACCGCGAGCTGCGTGCTGCTGTCGGCTTCGTCCTGCTCGGCGCGCGCGAGCACCTCGACGTAGCGGGGCTCGGTCGCCATCAGCCCCGCGTGCGTGCCGTCCGCGACCACCCGTCCGCCCTCGATCAGCACCACGCGGTCCGCGAGGCTGATCGTCGAGAGGCGGTGTGCGATCACGAGCGTCGTGCGGCCGGCGAGCAGCGCCCGCAGCGCTTCGTGGATGTGCTCCTCGACCTGCACGTCGACCGCGCTCGTGGCGTCGTCGAGCACGAGCACCGGCGGGTTCGCGAGCAACGTCCGCGCGATCGCGATCCGCTGCCGTTGCCCGCCGGACAGGTCGTATCCCCGCTCACCGATCAGCGTGTCGTAACCGTCGGGCAGCTCGTCGATGAACTCCTCGGCGTGCGCGGCGCGAGCCGCGGCTTTCACGTCGTCGAGTGAGGCGTCTGGCCGGGCGTACGCGATGTTGTCGCGGATCGACACCGAGAAGAGGAAGGGCTCGTCGAGCACGACGGCGATGTTCGCCCGGAGGCTGTGCACCGTGAGATCTCGGACGTCCTGACCGTCGATGAGCACCGCACCCTCGTCCACGTCGTAGAAGCGGGGCAGGAGCCGCGCGACGGTCGACTTCCCGGCACCCGTGCGCCCCACGATCGCGACGGTCTCACCGGGGGCGATGTGGAGGTCGAAGTGCGAGAGCACGGGCTCGGTGAGGTCGGTGTCGGCTCGCCGGTACGCGAACGTCACGTCGCGCAGCTCGACGTCACCTCTGGGATCGACGAGATCGACTGCTCCCGGCTTGTCGACGATGTCGGCCGGCTCGTCGAGGATCTCGTAGATGCGCGCCGCCGAAGCTGCCGCGCGCTGCCCGAGCATCGTGATCATCCCGAGGATCCGGAATGGCGCCTGGAGCATCACGACGTAGCTGTTGAACGCGACGATCGCACCCACGGTGATGACGCCGTGGATCGCGAGGACGCCGCCGTAGAGCAAGACCGCGGCGAGGCCGAGGCGAGGAAGGTTCTCCATCAGCGGCGCGTACCGAGCTCGAGTGAGCGCAGTGCGCACCGACGCCCACTGGAGCCGTTGCGCTGCGTCGGCGAGCTCGTCGACCTGGCCTTGTTCGGCGTTGAACGACTTCACGACGCGCACGCCGTTCACGTTCTCGTCGACGATGGTTGCGACGTCGGCGGTTCGTGACTGCACGATCCACGAGAGCGGGAACGTCTGGTTACGCATCTTGACGCCGGCGATGTACACGAACGGGATCGTGGACAGTGCCACGAGTGTCAGCCCGACGTGGAT
>DATKAS010000165.1:0-5378 GCA_035497855.1 Acidimicrobiales bacterium | reverse complement strand
TGTGCGAGGCCGAGCGCCGCCGGCATCAGCTCGTCGTGCGGCACCACCCGGCTCACGAGCCCGATGCGAAGCGCCTCGGCTGCCTCGATCACTTCGCCGGTCATGAGCATCTCGGCCGCCTTCTCGCGGCCGACGAGCTGGGCGAGCCGGCCCAGGCCGGGCGCGTCGCTCACGAGCCCACGAAGGACGAACAGCTCGCCGAACTTCGCCTTCTCCGACGCGACGCGGAAGTCGGCCATGATCGACAGCTCCATCCCCCACCCGACGGCCGCCCCGTTGACGGCCGCGATCACAGGGACATCGGTGTGCAGCAGCGCGTCCGCGGCGGGAGTGAGACGCGGTGCGACACGCGCGCCGCTCATGTCCGGAGGACGCTCGCCTCCACCCATCACGACCTTCACATCGTCGCCGGAGCAGAACGCGGGATCGGCGCCGGTGATCACCAGGCAGCGGGCCGATGTCGTGCGCACGGCGTCCTCGAGCTCGGCGTACGTGCGGAACGTGAGCGCGTTGCGGGCCTCCGGACGGCGCAGCGTGATCACGCCGACTTCGCCCTGCTCTTCGTAGGTGAGGTCTTCGTACACCGGTCCCCCTCTTAGATTCCCGATGGTGCCTTTCGTACGACGGCTCGCCCCGCTCTTGGCTGCGGTGCTCGTTGCCGGCTGTGGCGGATCGTCCCACGACGCGGCGAGCAGCACCACATCCGCGGCGAGCACCACGACTGCTGCCGCGACGACGAGCGATCAGCCCACCACGACGACGACCGTGCAGGCCGTCGCGAACGACCCCGCGGCGCTTGCGGCGCAGATCAGCGCAGTCGAGCGCACCCTCCGCGATCCGACGACGTCGCCGGAGGACGCCGAGCGCACCGGCACCTTCCAACAGCTCGCGTACCGACGGCTGTCGTCACATCCGGAGTGGGACCAGGCCTTCATGGCCGCGGTCGCGCCCGACGTCGTGCCCGCGGTTGCGAACAACCTTGCCGCATTCCGGGCGTTCCAACGCCCGCCGCACGGTCCTGCGAGCGACACTCTGCCGGCGTGGCAGATCCTGCAGCCGCTGCCCGCCGACCAGCTGTTGAGCTACTACCACGAGGCCGAGGCCGCGACCGGCGTGCCGTGGTACTACCTCGCGTCCATCAACCTGGTGGAGACGCGCATGGGTCGTATCCACGGCCTGTCCACGGCCGGCGCGCAGGGGCCGATGCAGTTCCTCCCGTCGACGTGGGCCGCGTGCTGCACCGGCAACATCGAGGACGCTCACGACGCGATCCTCGGCGCCGCGACGTACCTGAAGATGTCCGGCGCGCCCGCGAACATGGACAAGGCGATCCTCGCCTACAACCACGACACGCGATACCTCGACGCGATCAAGGCGTACGCGGCGAACATGGCGAGCGACGAGCGCGCATACCTCGGCTACCACGCGTGGGAGGTCTTCTACGCGTCGTCAGCCGGCAGCTTCCGTCTGCCCGTCGGCTACGACGAGCCGACACCCGTGCCCGTGGCCGACGCCGCGACCACGGCCGCGGAGCCGAGCTGACCGGTGCGCCTACTCGGGCGAGTGGCAGACCGCCTCGACGTTGTTGCCGTCGGGATCACGAACGAACGCGCCGTAGTAGGTCGGGTGGTACTCCGGCCACAGCCGAGGCTCGTGCAGCGCCTCTGCACCGTGCGCGATCGCGGCATCGAAGAAGGCACGCACGGCGGCGCGATCGGGCGCCGCGAACGCGATGTGGTTCTCGCGGTTCGGACCACCGGAAGCGAGCGGCCCGATCCAGAAGTCGGGCTTCTGACCGACGCCGTACCCGGTGAAGTCGCCGAACCGCATCACCGGGCCGCCACCGATCGTGGGCAGCACTGCGTCGTAGAAGGCCGTCGCGGCGCCGATGTCGGAGCACTGAATCGAGACGTGATCGAGCACGCGGCGATCGTAACGTCGAGCACGACATCACGAACGCCCCCCCCCCCAGCGTTCTCGCGCGGATAACCCGCCACATCTGGCGGGTTCGTCCGCTCAGTTCGGCGGGAGGGAGGGCGTCAGAGGTCGAAGCGGTAGACGTTGGTGTCGCGCGGCGTGAAACCGAGGCGTTGATACAGCCGGTTCGCCGCCGCGCGTGACGGGCGCGACGTCAGGTCGACGGTGATCGCGCCGAGCTGCTTCGCGATGTGGAGCGCCTCCTGGTTCAACGCCTCGCCGACACCTTGTCCACGCGCGGCCTCGTCCACCACGACGTCCTCGATCCAGGCTCGCACGCCCGTCGGGATGCGGAACACCGCGAGCGTCAGCGAGCCGACGATCACACCGTCGACGCGAGCGACGAGCAAGCACGTCGCGGAGGATGTCGCGATCTCGACGAGCTGCTCGGCAGAGGGTGCCGAAGCGGAGCGTGAGAGCTGCGGGAGCAGGCGCGCGATCGCGTCGACGACCTCTTCTGTCACCGACTCGACCACCTCGACCGTGACTGTCATCGCGTTGGAAGTTAACGCCTACACTCCCGCGACCTACGTGCTCCTTGGGGGACCGATGCGCGACGAAGAGGTGCGGGCCAAGGCTCGCAAGCTGCGTGATCTGGTCGAGGTCGTCGCTGCGAGCGTCTACTTCCTCCCCGAGGCGCACAAGAACTACGCCGCGCTGGGCCTGCCCGATTTCGGTCCCGCGTACTTCACCAGCCGCGGCGCCTGCATGGGCCAGGTGCCGGGCGAGGTCGTCGCGGCGGCGTTCGGCGTGTTCAACCCGGCGATCGTCATCCCGGCCGTCGACGAGGGCTGGTCACGGACCGATCGCGACACGATCCTCCTCGCACGCGAGGCGGGGGCCGTCGACGGCCTCACCCGCTTGCTCGGCGAGTCTCCCGACGGCATGGCGCGCGCGACCGAGATCCTCACGCGCGCGGGCTATGCAGCGAGCGGAGAAGGGCGCGCCCTCTACTCCGGGCTTCTCTCGCTCGGCTTCCCCGGCACGCCGATGGGTGACTTCTGGAGGGCTGCCGACCTCGTGCGCGAGCACCGTGGGGACTCACACATCATCGCCTGGGTCGCGTACGGCCTCGATCCCATCCAGGCGACGCTGAGCACCGAGCTCTGGTGGCGGCTGCCGCTGCGCTCCTACGTCCGCACCCGCGGGTGGTCGGACGAGCAGATCGACGCGGCACTGGAAGATCTCCGAGCACGCGGCCTCGTCGACGGCGACGCGTTCAGCGCAGAAGGCGAAGAGCTCCGTGGCGACATCGAGCTCTCCACCGACCGGCAGGAACGCTCGATCGTGCAGGCGATCGGCGACGACTTCGAGGAGCTCTGCACGATCCTCACGCCGATGAAGGACGCGATCGTCGCGGGCGGCGGCTACCCGCGCGACCCGGCGACGATGACGCGGCCATGACCGACTCGCGACTCCACACCACCGCGCGGCAGCTCGCCGCGCACCTCGAGCCGATCATCGGCTCGGTGTACTTCGCGCCGGAGTGCCACGAGCGCTATGTGGCGCTGGGCTTCAACGCGAGCACGGCGAAGGCGGGCAACGTGCAGCTGCCCGATGGTCCCGCGTACTTCACCAGCCGCGGCTCGTGCATGGGCCAGGTGCCCGGCGAGCTCGTCGCGTCGGCGTTTGCCGTCTTCAACCCAAAGGTGGTCGTCCCGAGCGTCGCTTACGGATGGTCGCTCACCGACGCGAAGACGATCGCGACCGCCCGCACCGAAGGTGCCGTCGCGCAGCTCGAGCGCATCCTCGGCCCGCAACCCGAGGGTCTCGACCGCGCGACCGAGATCCTGCGGCGCGCGACCGACCCGCTTCGTCCGGAAGGTCGGCCGCTCTACTCGGGTCTGCTCAGCCTCGGCCTCCCGGGCTCGCCGATGGGCGACTTCTGGAGGCTCGGCGACTACCTCCGCGAGTTCCGCGGTGACTCGCACACCGCAGCATGGGTCGCGCTGGGCCTCGACGCGACCGAGATCGGGCTCCTCACCGAGCTCTTCATCGGGCTCCCCATGCGCACCTACATCCGCACGCGCGCGTGGAGCGACGAGGACCTCGATGCCGCGGTCGAACGGCTTCAGTCCCGTGATCTCCTCGACGCCGAGGGCACCGGGTTCACCGACGCCGGACGCGAGCTGCGCGAGGGCATCGAGATCGCGACCGACCTCTCGATGGCACCGGCGATCGCCGCGATCGGCGACGACGCGGACGAGCTCTTCGCGTTGCTCGTGCCGTGGGGCGCGAAGGTGCGAGCCGAGGGCGGCTATCTGGGTGGCGGGGCCTCTGACCTCGCGCGCGCCAGCGAGCGAGACCCCGGCGCTTAGAGCTCCGGCGCGTTCACGTACTTCTCGCCGCCGCCGAGCCGCACGACATCGGCGTACCAGCTGCCCTCGTAGACGTCGTTCGGTGGCTGCATCAGGTCGGGCGGCTGGCCCGGCTGGCTCGTGACGAACGTCCACGCCTGACGCTTGTACGTCCAGTTCTCGTTGTGGAGTCGGTGTGCTTCGCGCCACCACGGCACCGCGGCATCGGGAAGCCCGCGGTGCCAGAGCTCCTGGCCGAGCTCGAAGCAGGCCGCCGCGCGCGCGTGATCCATCGGCCGCGGCTGCGATCGAGCGATCACCTCGTCCGGGGTCAGCGCGTAACGACTCGCCGACCCGTTGTTCGCCCAGTCGACGATCGCAGCGCGGTACGCGACTGGATCGCCCGGGATCTTCTTGACCTCGTCCATCATCTCCCGGATGCCGTCGGGGAACCCCGACGTGTCCATCGTGCGGAGCGCCGACTCCTCGACCACCGCGCCTTCAGGGGGCCGAACGAGCACGCCGTCCTCGTCGATCCACACCGCCATCGGCACGTTCCAGAAGCCGAGCACCTCGTCGAGCAGATGGCTCGAGTCGACCAACGAGGGGTGCTCCGGGGCGGCCGCGTCGATGAACGGATGCGCGAACGTCGGGTCGACGTCGAGCGCGACAGTGACGACCTCGATGCGAGGGAACAGCTCAGCGCGCAGCGCCTGCCACCCGGGCAGGCTCATGCGACACCCTCACCAGCTCGCCCACGCGACGAGCAGCACCTTCTGCCCGCGCAGCGACGACAGCGAGAACGGGTTGCCGCTGCGATCGGGCAACGTGATGTCCGGCACGACCGCCGTCGTGAGCGCATGTCCGCCACTCTCGGGACCGAGCGCCCAGAGGTGATGCTCCTCGTCGTGCACGAGTGGCATCCGCAACCGCTCCGCGACGACGTCCAACGAGAGCACGCCGTCGACCTGCGCGCCGTCGGGCAGCGGGACGCACATGTCACCCTTGCAGAGACCCTGCGGCTTGCACTCCCAGCCGGTGCGAGCGGCGAATTCGTCGGTGCCGACGGTGAGCCCTTCGACGATCATGGGATGACCGTATCCG
>DATKAS010000164.1:0-3600 GCA_035497855.1 Acidimicrobiales bacterium | reverse complement strand
CCAGCTTGTCGAGGTAGCGGATCTGCTGCATTTGGGGATCGTCGATGTTCTCGACCCGAACGCCGCACACGACCCCGGTGATCGATGATGCCTTGGGGTTGAGCGACGCATCCGCGAAGAACGCCTCGAACGTCGTGCCCGCGTCGAGGTGCTTCCGCAACGTGGCCTCGTCGTATCCCGTGAGCCACTCGATCGCCTCGTCGAGCTCGGCCTTCGTGCGTCCTTTGCGTTCGACCTTCGCCATGTAGTGGGGATAGACGGAGGCGACGCTGGTCGTGAAGATCCGGTGAGCCACGCTGCTACTCGCAGTTCGTGATGGAGTGAGGGATCCGACGGGAACCGACGAGAGGAGACCGACGATGGGAGATGAGCGGTCGGGACAAGAGACACGCGGTGTGACAGTGGAGCTGCTGGCAGCTCTCGACCTCGGACTCGAGATCGAGGGCATGGCAGGGCGCCAGCTGCGCATGCGCCTCGTGACCATCGAACCCGGAGGCGTCTTCGGCCCGATCCACGACCACAAGGGTCGACCGGGCATGGTCTACGTGCTGCAAGGGACGATCACCGACCATCGAGACGGGGTGAGTCGGGAGTACGGGCCCGGACTCGGATGGCCCGAGGACAAGGACACCCTGCACTGGCTCGAGAACCGCGGGACGACACCGGCAGTGGAGGTCTCGGTCGACATCGTCACGGTGACGTGACTACGCGCTCCCCGACTTCGAGGATGCGGACGGGGAGCTCACGCGGTCCTCGGACCTGGCCCACGCTCCAGCGCACGTCGCCAGCCAGCTCGAACCGCGGGAAGCGCGCCATCCACTCCTCGATCGCGATCTTGACCTCGAGGCGGGCGAGGTTCGACCCGAGGCACCGGTGGATGCCGAGCCCGAAGGCCGCGTGCCGGTTCACGGCACGGTCGATGATGAACTTGTCGGGGTCCTCGAACTGGTGAGGGTCGCGGTTGGCTGCGGGGAACGGAAGCAGCACGTAGTCATCCTTCTTCATGGGATACCCGAAGAAGTCGATGTCCTTGGCGACCAACCGAGCCATGGTGACCGGTGCGTACGCGCGGAGGAACTCCTCGAGCGCGAACGTCATGACCGCGGGATCGTCGACGAGACGCTTCTGATCCTCGGGATGCTGCGCGAGGTGCCACAGCGACGACCCAATCGCCGACCACGTGGTGTCGACGCCGGCGACGAGCAGCAAGATCATCATGCCGCCGACGATGTCGTCGTTGATCGGCTGTCCGTCGAGCTCGACCGTGAGCAGGTAGCTGGTCAGGTCGTCGCGCGGGTTCGCTCGGTGGTCTTCGACCTGGACGCGGAGGTAGTCGCCGAGCTCGTCCATGCCCTCGCTGGCGGTCGGGTCTTCCGCGATGCGCTCGAGGACGTCGTGCACGAACTTGCGGAAGAGCGCCTCGTCCTCAGCGGGGAAGCCGAGCATCCGCCCGATGACGTTGACGGGGATGTTCTGCGCGTAGGCGATCGCGGCGTCGATCACGGTCTCCCCGGGCGTGATGTCGGTGAGCCGGTCGAGGAGCTCTCGGCAGAGCCGGCGCACCTCCGGCTCCCACGGCTCGATCTGCTTCGGGGCGAACGCCGGGAGCAGAAGTCGACGCGCCATCCCATGGAACGGAGGGTCGCTCGTGATCGGCGGTGCCAAGCCGATCGGCGCGGGCATCGCGAGGTCGCCAGGCCGACCAACCGTCACCACCACCGCGCGACTGGTGAAGTTGTCGGTGTCGTACGCGATCGCGTTGACGGTGTCGTGCGTCAACGGCACCCACATACCGCCGTAGCGATCGGAGTGAGCGACGGGGCACCCGCCCTCGCGAAGCTCCTTCCAGATCTCTGGCGCGTGGGCGTTGTACGCGGGGTCGGCGTGGTCGAAGTCGGTCGCGAAGTCCTCAACCGGTCCGTAGTCCGCGGGGTCGTACGGCACGCGCAGCCACACGTCTGTGCCCTCGGGCCGGTCACCGATGACGGGCACATACGCCTCGCTGCTGCGCGAGGTCGGGGTGGTCGCGACTTTGGTCGCATCGACGTGGTCGGTCATCTGTCACTACTCCGTGATCGTGATCGCGTACTCGGGGCAGTTCGATGCAGCGAGACGGGCTTTGCGCTGGAGATCTTCGGGCACGTCGTCTTCGACCTTGAGGACGGCCTGGCCGTACTCGTCGACGTCGAACAGGTCGGGCGCCAGGGCGTAGCAGCGGTTGTGGCCTTGGCACTTGCCGGAGTCGAGCTGGACCCGCATGAGTCGACGATAGATCGTTTCAGGCGCAGCGAAGGCAGCCGACGTCGAGGTCGATCTCGTGCCCCGCAGGTCGGCTTCAGCGGAGATAGAGGTAGAAGATCGTGCACCCCTCTGATCCGGTCGCGTCGATGTCGTGGCCGACTCCGCTCGGAACGTGCACGTAGGAGCCGGGTCCGACCTCAGTGCCGAGGATCACGGCGTGCCCCTCGAGCACCCAGATGTGGTGGTGGTTCACCCGGTGCCTGTGGGTGCCGAGCCGATGGCCCGCCGACACGGTCATCACCCCCGCCATCGAGGCTTCGTTGCGCCAGACCACGCGGTGCGACACGCCCGCGATGGGTCCGAGTGGCTCGGGCGCGATCGCGGCGATCGCATCTGCGGTCAGGACAACGGGGGAAGTCGTGGTCGCCTGGTCAGTCACGCGACGAGCATCGCCCCGCGTGACCTCCTCCGCCAGGGACATTCGTCCCTGCGTCGCGAGTCGACGTGCTGCGAGTCAGCTCAAAGAGACTTTGGCGACCGACAGGGCTATCGTTGCTTGCGGAGTGCCGGGAAGCCTGGTCGGCGACAGTTGATCCCATCGACGGTTGCGAGGTTCCCGTGATCGGCATCCCTCCGGGTTGTTCGGTGTCATTGCTGCGCGTCGGGCGCAGTCGAAGTCGCGCCTCCTGACCTACGTCACCCGCTGCCGGCCGGTGGGGTCGACTGCCGCGCGCGCTGATCCTGCCCGCGCACCTTCTCACCTCCCCGGGTCCCGCCAGCGCCGCGCCGCGCACGGCGAGCGACGTTCGCACGCCTCCGCGGCCTGAGATCGGGAAAGGAGGGGTCCATGAAGAAGGGAAAGGGGCAGGCGAAGAAGCCCGCCACCGTCGACAAGCCCAAGCCCAAGCCGGCCAAGTCTCCGAAGCAAGCGAAGCTCGCACATCGCGCCAAGGCCGTCTAGTTCGCCTGGCCGGGATGGATGGGGGTCCGTCCCGGCCGGCGCGTTCGTTCGCTACGAAACCGCTGAGATCGAGCGCGAAGCCGTTGGAAAGTCGTGAACAGCAGTCGCGGCGCTGACGCTCGTCGGTACAACGTCGTGCAGCGCAAGGAGCGCAGTGATGATCCGTCGCTCAGATGAGAACCCTGCGAGTCGATCGATGTCGAGCGGCGCCGCGCCGACGCTTCGCGGACCCGATCTCACCCTCGCGGAGCCGGTCCGATGATGTTCGTTCTGATCCTCGCCGCGGCCGCGGCCGCGGCCGTCGCGCTCGCCGTCGTACCTTTCCTGCTGCCCTGGCAGCAGCAGGTGCGGTGGGTCTGCCTGGCCGTGCCGACGCGGACGATCGGTGGCTCGACGGG
>DATKAS010000163.1:0-2782 GCA_035497855.1 Acidimicrobiales bacterium | reverse complement strand
CCCGAGGACGTCGCGCACGGTCTGCTCCTCGGCCGCGAGCAGCTCGGCCGCCTCGGCCTCGGACGCGGCCTTCGCGGTGAGCCGCACCTTCAGCCCTTCGATGCCACTCGCGAGGAACGCAAGGGTCGGGTTTCCGGTCTCGTCGAGCCGTGCGATCAGCGGCGCCAACGTCTCGGCGAGCCCCGACTCGCTCTCGCCCCACGTGCGCAGCGTGCGGCTCACGATCACCGCTGTCTCCCCCGACCGCTCACGCAAGTCGGGGATGATCCCTCGAGCGAGCATCTCCTTCATCTCGTGCGGGACGCCCGGCACCGCGTAGACGACCTTGTCTCCGACCGGGCAGATCAGCCCGGGAGCGGTCCCCCGCACCTGCGGGATCACCGTCGCGCCGACGGGCACGTCCGCTTGGCGCAAGTTGTTCTCCGCCATCCGCCGGCCGCGGCTGGCGAACATCTGTGTGATGCGCTCGACGATGTCGTCATGACGCTCGAGCTCGACGCCCATCACCTCGGCGATGCACTCGCGAGTGATGTCGTCGTGGGTTGGTCCGAGGCCGCCGCACACGATGACCGCGTCGCTGCGGTCGAGCGCCAGGCGGAGAACGGACACGATGCGCGCACGGTTGTCGCCGACCTTGGTCTGGAAGTGCGAGTCGATGCCAGCGAGCGCCAGTTGCTCACCGATCCAGGACGAGTTGGTGTCGACGACTTGGCCGAGCAGGAGCTCGGTGCCGACGGCGACGACCTCGCAGCGCAGGCTCACGCGAGCTGCGAGCGGGCGACGCGGCGCGCGTCGAACAGGTACTGCGCGCCGGTGAGCAACGTCAGGAACACCGCGATCCAGAGGAAGCCGTTGAACAGCCAGCGGTCGTCAGCCGTCCAGGGAAGGATTGCGAACCCGACCGCGAACTGCTGGCACAGCGTCTTGACCTTCGCGCCTTGACGTGCGGGGATCGTGATGCCCTGCCGCCCAGCCGCGCTCCGGTACATGCTGATCGCGATCTCGCGCACGGCGATGAGCGCGACGGGCAGCCACCAGAACACGTCCCACTTCACGAGAGCGAACATCGCTCCGAGCACCAGGACCTTGTCGGCGAGCGGGTCGAGGAACGCGCCCGATCGGGTCGTGCCGTGGCGACGCGCGAGGAACCCGTCGATGCCGTCGGTCACGCACAGCACGAACCAAAGGATGAACGCGGCCCACGAACCCTCGCTGCCGTCGATCATGACGATCAAGAACGGCGCAGCGAGGAGACGCGCGACCGTGACGCCGTTCGCCGGCGTGGCGAGTGCAGACGGACCGAAGCTCGTGGCCATGGCTAGACCGCCACCTCAGCCACGAGGTCAGGACCGGCCGCACCGGTGACGGTGACAGTCGCGAACCGCCCGACGGGAAGCGTCTCGGGCACTTCGACGATGCCGTCGATCTCGGGCGCTTCGCGGTGGCCGCGAGCGACGCCCGGCGCATCGACGAGCACGTCGATCGTCGAGCCGATGAGCGCCTCGCGGCGGCGGGACGTGATGTCGTCCTGCATGCCCCGCAGCTCGGCGAGCCGCTCGGCGACGAGCGGTGCGGGCAGCTGCCCATCGAGGTCGGCGGCGTACGTGCCCTCCTCGCGGGAGAACGCGAAGAAGCCGCACCAGTCGATCTGGGCCGCGGAGACGAACGCGAGCAGCTGATCGTGGTCGTCCTCGGTCTCCCCCGGGTAGCCGACGATGAAGTTGGTCCGGAAGGCAGCGTCGGGACGGCGCGCCCGGATGTCGCTGATGCGGGACAGGAACCGATCGCCGTCGCCCCACCTCCGCATCCTGCGGAGCAGCGGCTTGGACACGTGCTGCAGTGACAGGTCGAAGTACGGCACCTGCCCTCCACAGATCACGTCGATCAGACCATCTGAGAGGTCAGAGGGATACAAGTAGAGGAGCCGAACCCAGGGAACGGCCGTCGCGACCTTCTCCACCAGGGGCACGATCGACCCTGCGCCCAGGTCAGCGACGTCCCTGCCGTAGGAGGCGAGGTCCTGCGCGACCAACACGATCTCCTGGGCGCCGAGCTGGTCGACCTCGGCCAGGATCGACTCGGGTGTCCGGCTGCGTTGGGGACCACGGAACGTCGGGATCGCGCAGAAGCCGCAGGTGCGGTCGCAGCCCTCGGCGATCTTCACGTACGCCCAGGGGGCGTTCGAAGGAGGCCGGGGCAGGTTGAGGAGATCGAGCGACGGTGCGGCGGGCTTCGCGCCCGGCTTGGTCCTCAGAGTGACCGGCACACCGAAGCCGCTCACTGCGTCGACCTCGGGCAGTGCCTCTGCGAGCTCGCTCCCGTACCGCTCGGCCATGCAGCCCGTGACCACGACTCGTGCCCCGCCGCGCTTGTCGGCTGACAGCGACAGGATCGTGTCGATCGACTCCTGACGGGCCTCTTCGATGAACGCGCACGTGTTGACCACGACGAGGTCGGCGTCCGCGACCGAATCGGTGGCGATCATGCCGTCCGCGAGCAGGGTCCCGACGATCTTGTCGGAGTCGACCTGGTTCTTCGGGCAGCCCAAGGTCTCGATGTAGAACCGCTGGGCCATGCCGAAAGGCTAGAAGATGTCGCCGTGGAGCCCCCCGCCCTCCTCCCGCTCGGTGACATCAGGGTCGTCGACCTCACGATCGCTCGTGCCGGGCCCCAGTGCGTCCGACAGCTGGCCGACTGGGGGGCGGATGTCGTGCGCATCGAGCATCCGGCCGACTCGACTGGCGTGTCCGGCAGCGACGCCCGCAACCTGCACCGCAACAAG
>DATKAS010000162.1:0-2579 GCA_035497855.1 Acidimicrobiales bacterium | reverse complement strand
AGGCGAGCTCGGGATGGTCGTGCACGGTGTGCGAGAGCTCCACGAGCCCAGAACCCGCGTCGCTCACGACTCGCTGTGCGGCGGCCTTGGCGTCCATGCAGTGAACCTAGCCATCACCTGGGCGCACGTACCATCGATGCCGTGAGAGCCCTCGCGGTCGTCGCCTTGACGGCGCTGCTCACCGCAGGGTGCAGCAAGGTCATCGACGAGAAGAACCTTCCCGTCGTCACCGTTCCCGATACCGCACCCTCGTCCGCAGACACGACCGTGGCCGCCGGCGGGCTCGACGCGAGCAAGCCGATCACGCTCGGCTCGGTGACCCTCGACCCCTGCACGGATGTCGACGGCGCGTGGTGCGGCACGGTCGACGTCCCCCTCGAGCGCACGCATCCCGACGGCGAGCAGGTCACGATCGGCTTCGAGCTGCACCCCCGCCGCGATGCGACGACCGCGTCGCAGGGCACGATCGTCGCCATCGAAGGTGGGCCTGGTTTCTCGTCGACCGGCTCACGCGATTCGTACCTCGGGCTGTTCGACCCGCTGATGGACCACCGCGACCTCCTGCTCGTCGACGACCGGGGCACCGGCCGGTCGTCGCCGCTCAACTGCAAGGAGCTCCAGTCCGGCGACGAGTCGCTCGGCGCGGCGGACGACTGTGCGAAGCAGCTCGGGTCGTCGGCGAACGACTACGGCGCCGCCACGGTGGCCGACGACCTGGACGACGTGCTGACCGCGCTCGGCGCCGGGCACATCGCGCTCTACGGCGACAGCTACGGGACGTTCGTCGCGCAGGCGTTCGCGGCGCGCCACGGTGACCGCCTCACCAGCCTCGTGCTCGACAGTGCATTGCCCGTCGTCGACGCGGACCCGTTCCACGCGGGCCGCGTGCCCGCGATGCTCGCTGCCTTCGACGCGGTGTGCTCTCGGAGCGCGACGTGCGCTGCACAAGGCACGCCGACCTCGACGAGGATCTCGGCGCTGCTCGACTCCTTGCGCGCGTCCCCCGTGCACGTCTCGACGACCGACGCAGACGGGCAGAGCGTCTCGGTGTCGGCCGACCCGGTGAGCCTGCTGTCGCTGCTGCTCTCCGCCGCGACCGACTGGACCGTGTACCGCGAGCTCGACGCGGCTGCGACCGCGTGGCTCGCGGGTGACCAGGTGCCCCTCATCCGGCTTCTCACCCACGACACGACCTACGAGTCCGACGATTCGCTCGCGGTGTACTCCGCCGCGGTCGCGCTCTCGGCGACGTGCTCGGACTACCCCACCGTGTACGACACGTCTTCCTCCTCGGACCAACGGCTGTCGCAGATCGACCACGCGGTGAGCAGCCAGGAGTCGAGCCATCCCGAGACGTTCACGCCGTGGACCGCGCGCGAGTGGCGCGCGTCCGACGCCGACGAGCTCGACCAGTGCGCGACCTGGCCCGCACCCGACCGGCTGGAGACCCCCGCCGGCACGAGCCCGACCTTCCCGGACGTGCCGACGCTCGTGCTCGCCGGCGACCTCGACTCGCTCACCCCCCCGTCGGAGGGCCGCGCTGCCGCGGCACTGTTCCCCCACGCGACGTTCGTCGAGGTCGCCAACACCGGCCACGTCACTGCCCTCAACGACTCGTGGGCATGCGCGTCCGTGATCGTCACCGACTTCATCTCGACCGGTGCCACGGGTGACACCTCGTGCGCGAGCACCATCCCGGAGATCCGCACCGTCGACCGGTTCCCGATCACCGTTGCCGGCGCGGCGGCCGCAACCGCGACCCCGGGCGACTCCTCGACCGAGACCGACCGTCAGATCGCGTCGATCGCGGTGGGCCAAGTCGGCGACAGCATCGCCGAGTGGGGCGTGATGACCGGCAACGACGGGTCGGGGCTCCGCGGCGGCACGTTCACGATCGACGAGGGCGACACCACCACGCTCACCTTCACCGGCGCGCAGTTCTCGACCGACGTGAAGGTGGACGGCACTGCAACGATCGACTCGTCCACCGGCAGCGTGAGCGCGGACATCGACGTCACGAGCGGCAGCACGACGGGGCACATCGTCGCGTCGTGGGACGAGGACGCGGCCAACGCGACGGCGATGGCCCGCGGCACGCTCGACGGCCGCCCGCTCAGCGTGTCGCTGCCCGCCCCCTGACGCGCCTGCCGCGCCACCGCGCTGCCCGCTCGTCGCGAGCGATCTGGCGCACGACGTTCATCGCGGGGATGCCGGTGACCCCGCCGCCTCCGTGCGTCGCGGACCCCGCCTGGTACAGGCCGGGAATCGGCGTGCGGAAGTCCGCGTAACCGGGCGCGGGCCGCATGTGGAACAGCTGATCGGGCGACAGCTCGCCGTGGAAGATGTTGCCGCCGATCAAGCCGTACTCGTGCTCCATGTCGTGCGGCCCGATCACCGTGCGGTGCACGATCGACGACGTGAACCCGGTCGCCACCTCCTCGACCGACGCGATCACCCGATCGGCGTAGGCGTCGAGCTCCTCGGGCATCGGCTTGTAGGCCCACTCGTGGGGAACCCATTGCGTGAACATCGACACGATGTGATGGCCCTCGGGTGCGAGCGTCGGATCGAACACCGAC
>DATKAS010000161.1:0-3902 GCA_035497855.1 Acidimicrobiales bacterium | reverse complement strand
CGGCGAGCTCGTCGTCGATGACGACGTCGAGCCCGTGGATCTCGGCGAGCGGGGCTGCGGTCTCACGCGCCCGTTGCATCGGGCTCGAATAGACGGCATCGATGCGCTCGTCAGCGAGCCACTCGGCCATGTGCACGGCCTGGTCGCGACCCTCCTCCGAGAGCTCGGGGTCGGCAGGGCCGTCGACGTCCTCACGGCGGATCGGGAGCGCGTGGCGGATGAGCAAGAGCTCCATCGGTCGGAGCATAGGGTGCCCAGGTGGCGGGTCTGTGGGTCCAAGAGGCGGGCGGAGAGGCGGGGCCGGACGACGCGCCGCTCGTCGTGTTCGTCCACGGATCGATGGATCGCGCATCGAGCTTCTCGAAGGTGGTGCGGCGACTTCCGGATCTGCGCACCGTGGTCTACGACCGGCGCGGCTACGCCGGATCGCTGGATGTCGGGCCTCCGTTCACCGTGCCGCAGCAGCGCGACGACCTCCTGTCGGTCATGCACGGTCGCCCCGGTGTCGTGGTCGGCCACAGCTACGGCGGCAACGTCGCGCTCGCCGCAGCGCAGGTGAGGCCAGATCTCGTGCGGGGCGTGTGCGTCTTCGAGGCGCCCATGCCGTGGATGGACTGGTGGCCCGCCACCTCGGGCGGCTACAGCGTCGTGAAGCAGTCGCGGGCCGACGACGACCCGGCAGACATCTCCGAGCGGTTCATGCGCCGGATGATCGGCGACGAGCGGTGGGAGCGGCTGTCGTCCACGACGAGGCAGAGTCGTCGCGCAGAAGGCCCCGCGCTCGTCGGTGAGATCGTCGATCTGGCCAGGACCGCGCCCTTCGACCCCGCGCAGATCTCGATGCCGGTGGTGACGGCCCGTGGCGAGAACGGCGCCGATCATCACCGCAGGTCGACCGAGCACCTGTTCTCGACCCTTGCGAACCCGACCCTGGTGACGATCAACGACGCCGGCCACGGTGCGCACGCGACCCATCCCGACGAGTTCGCGGCGATCGTGCGGCTGGCGGTCGCTACTTGTGGTTGACGAGCGCGCACGCGTCGGCCGCAGACGTCGGCAGCGTGACCTCCATCCCGAAGAAGCGGCAGTCGCAGTTCGTCGCGCACGTCGCGAGCTCTTCGCGCTGGTTGTAGATCGCGAAGCCGGCGCCGACGAGCAGCACCACGAGGATCAGCTTCGTCACGACCTTCTTCACGAGCCACGCGACGAGGAACGCCAGGATGGCGAGGCCGGCCATCGTGCCGAGCGCGACGTTGCGCAGGGTCGGCTGGTCGAGCCAGTCGGGAAGCGCGAGCGCGAGCACGACGCGGCACGCTACTGAGACACTCGCGCCGTGCTGGTGCACCTCGACACCGACGTCGGCGGCGACCCGGACGACGTCTGCGCGCTCTCGATGCTCCTCGGTTGGCCCGGAGTCGAGATCGCCGGCATCACGACGACCCACGAGGAGCGCGGGCGACGCGCCGGCTTCGTGCACGAGGTGCTCCGGCTCGCGGGGCGCTCAGGCGTGCCCGTCGCTGCAGGTGCCGAGCACTCGATGACGACGCTCGCGCAGCCCGGTGGCTTCCCCGACGACGAGCGCTACTGGGGCCGGGCGATCGAAGCGGTCCCGTCGCTTGCTGGGGCTGCGCTCGAGATGCTCGAGCGCAGCATCGAGCGCCACGCGACTGTGGTCGCGATCGGCCCTTTCACGAACCTCGGGCTGTTCGAGATCACTCGTCCGGGCCTGCTCGACACCGTGCCTGTGGTCGTGATGGGCGGCGGGTACCGGGTCCCTGATCCCGGCTATCCGCAGTGGCCCGAGACATACGACTGGAACGTGCAGTGCGACACGCGGGCGGCCGAGATCGTGAGCTCCCTCGCCCAGCTGACGGTCGTGCCGCTCGCGGCGACGGTGAAGGTGCATCTGCGCGGCACGCACCTGCCGCGGCTGCACGCGTGCGGAGCGATCGGGGAGCTGATGGCGCGCCAAGCCGAGGCGTACGCGATCGATCGGCGTGCCGGGCTCGCCGCGCAACACCCGAAGCTCCCGGACGACCTCTTGAACTTCCACCACGACCCGCTGGCATGCGCAATCGCCGTCGGTTGGGATGGCGTGACATTCGACGGCAACGTCGTCGCCGATGTCGACGGCGACGCGTTCTCCGAGCGGTGGCTGCAGGCGATCGAGCACCTACATTCGACTGCGTGACCGACTCCCGTCCCGTCAACCTGTCTCCGTCCGGCCCGCCCGAGACGGTCCTCGATCCGGAGCCGCCCGATGCGCTCGCGTCCCTCGCGCACGCGCTGGCGGAGCCCGAGCCGGCTCGTCGTGACGCCGTCGCCGTGGTCGCGGCACGCTGGCCCCGATTCCTCGACGCGTGGGCGCAGCTCGGCATGCTCGCCCGCGATGACACCGAGGCGTACGCGTGCTTCCGCGTCGGCTACCACCGCGGCCTCGACCGGCTGCGAGCGAACGGATGGCGGGGGAGCGGCTATGTGCGCTGGGCTCACGAGGAGAACCGCGGCTTCCTCCGCTCACTCCGTGGCCTCGGCCAGACCGCCGCTCGCATCGGCGAGTCCGACGAGGCAGAACGGTGCGCGCACTTCCTCGTGCAGTGCGACCCGAGCGGCGTGCCCGCGACCGGATGAGGTGGTCGACGGACGCGTGTCGGTTCAAGGAAGACGCCGTGCTGAGAAGCCCGACTGCCTGTCACATCGTTCCAATAGGGGACCGTACAAGCGCGTAGGCCATTCGCACCGACCGCGGCCAGGAAGGAACCTCGGCCTTCGTGCGGTCGTCGGACGCTCTGTCGGTGACAAGAGAGATCAAAGGTGGGAAATGAAGAAGTTGTGGGTGTTTGCTGCCGCGTTCCTCGTGGCGAGCACGTCGTTCGTGGCGGGTGCCTCAGCACGCACCTCCGGTCCGTGTACTGCTGACCCAACCGGTTCAATCACTCGTTTGTATCGGGCCTACTTCCTGCGAGCGCCTGACGGTGGTGGACTGGCCTTCTGGGTGGACCGGTGCAACCGGAACATCTCGCGCCTCGCCGACATCTCAGATGCGTTCGCGGCCTCCGACGAGTTCAAGCTTCGCTACGGCTCCGTCGACAACCCCGCGTTCGTGAACCTCGTCTACCGCAACGTTCTCGGCCGCATCCCCGACGCGGGCGGCCTGCAGGGCTGGCTCGACTTCATGACCCGCGGTGCCCGCCGCGGCGAGGTCATGCTCGGCTTCAGTGAGTCGCCTGAGTTCCAGGCGAAGGTTGGCGTCATCTCACCCGTTGCGCCGACGCCCGCTCCCGCGAAGTTGACGGCTGGTCAGACCAACGCAATCCGGTCTGCTCAGGACTACCTCAGGCTCATGGCCTTCTCCCGCGCCGGTTTGATCGAACAGCTTTCATCCCCGTATGGCGAGGGGTATTCGGTTGCCGACGCGACGTTCGCTGTGGATTCCCTGAACGTTGACTGGAACGAGCAGGCAGCCAAGAAGGCGAAGGAGTATCTCGCGGTCATGCCCTTCTCTCGCGCCGGTCTCATCGAACAGCTTTCATCCCCGTACGGTGAAGGCTTTACCTACGACCAAGCCGTGTACGGCGTCAACGCTGCGGGACTCTGAGCTGCAGAGGGGTTAGGCCTGGTTTGAGGCACTCAGCAGTCAGGGTCCGCCTCCGTCCGGCCATGCTTACGGCGTGGCCCGCATTCCCGTCGGATACGAGGTTCGTAACCGCGCGTCCAAGGTCGTGATGAGCCGACATCGCACCCGGCAGGCAGCGGTCGACGCATGGCGCGAACAGTGGCCTGGGATCCCGGTGCAGATCTGGCGGCGGTACGCAAACGGAACCGAGGTGCTCGTCGTGGAGGGCACCTGGCACCAGCGAAACGTGACTCACTGACCGCCTCGGACCGGTCACCGCATTCTG
>DATKAS010000160.1:0-2781 GCA_035497855.1 Acidimicrobiales bacterium | reverse complement strand
CCGGCGGGCGGTGACGACGGTGGGACCGCAACGCGATGAGCTCGCACTGCACATCGACGGTCGCGTCGCTCGCACGCACGCGTCGCAGGGCGAGCAGCGGTCGCTGGCGCTCGCGATGCGACTCGCCGGGCACGCGGTCGTCGCTCGCGACATCGGTGCGTCACCCGTGCTGCTGCTCGATGACGTGTTCTCCGAGCTCGATCCGACGCGGTCAGCGGCGCTGCTCGCGCACGTGCCGCCGGGCCAGGTGATGCTCACGACCGCGGGGGGCCTGCCGGTCGACGCGCATCCCGAGCTCGTGGTGCGCGTGCGTGCGGGGACGTTGTCGTGAGCGATCGACGCGAGCCCCGTCCGGTCGGCGACAGCCTCGATCGGCTCACGCGGAGCCTGAGTGGCGTCGGCGCGCAACCGCTCGCGTCGGTGTTCACGGAGTGGCCGACGATCGTCGGTGACACCCTGGCGGCACACAGCCGGCCCGTGTCGCTCGACGGCACGCGGCTCGTGATCGCGGTCGACGAGCCGGCCTGGGCGACCCAGGTGCGCTACCTCGAGGCCGAGCTCATCGCCCGCGTCGCGGAGGTCGTCGGTGGGCCTCCGGTGCAGTCGATCGAGGTCCGCGTCAACCCCGGCGAGAACAGCCCGAAGCGGAGGCGAAATCGGGCCTGAGAAGGTCGTGAATCGGGCGCGCGAGCACCGGAATCTGCCCACCCCTCTGGTACACTGATCGCATCGTGATTCTGGCCGCTGACCAGGTTTTTTGTCTGCGGTTCGTCCCGGGATCTCCTTTGCAAACCTGCCGCTGAAAGGTACGCGCCCTTGTCGCAGCCGATGCCGTCCTACGACGCCCGCGATATCACCGTTCTCGAGGGTCTCGAACCGGTCCGGAAGCGCCCTGGCATGTACATCGGGTCGACCGGCCCGAGCGGCCTCCACCACCTCATCTGGGAGGTCGTCGACAACGCGGTCGACGAGGCGATGGCGGGCTATTGCACGCGCATCGACGTCACGTTGCTCGCGGACGGCGGGTGTCGCGTGGTCGACGACGGCCGCGGCATCCCCGTCGATCCGTACCCCTCGGGTCCCCACAAGGGCAAGAGCGCCGCGCAGGTCGTGCTCACGGTGCTGCACGCCGGCGGCAAGTTCGGAGGGGCCGGCTACAAGGTGTCGGGCGGCCTGCACGGCGTCGGTGTGTCGGTCGTGAACGCGCTGTCGAGCCGGCTCGTGGTCGAGGTCGACCGCAACGACAAGCACCATCGGCTCGAGTTCGCGAAGGGCGGGCAGCCGCAGGGCAAGCTCGAGGTCACCGGCAAGGCGCCGCGTGGGCGCACCGGCACGACGGTCACGTTCTGGCCCGACGCCACCGTGTTCGAAGAGACCGAGTTTCGCGCCCAGACCGTGCTCGAGCGCCTGCAGATGATGGCGTTCCTCAACAAGGGCCTCGAGATCCGCTTCGCGGACGAGCGTCCCGAGCACGACCAGCAGGTGACGTACAAGTACTCGGGCGGCATCCAAGACTTCGTGCGGCACCTCAACCAGTCGAAGGAGGCGCTCTTCAAGAAGGTCGCGTACTTCGAGCAGGCCGAGAGCGATCAGCAGGTCGAGGTCGCGCTGCAGTGGAACACGGGTTACTACGAGGGCCTCCACTCGTTCGCGAACGGCATCGCCACCAACGAGGGCGGCATGCACGAGGAGGGCTTCAAGAAGGCCCTCACGAACGTGGTCAACAAGTACGCGCGCGGCAAGGGCCACCTGAAGGAGAAGGACGACAACCTTCTCGGCGAAGACATCCGTGAGGGCCTCACCGCGATCATCGCGGTGAAGCTCCGCGACCCCCAGTTCGAAGGGCAGACGAAAGCGAAGCTCGGCAACGTGTCGATGCGCTCGCTCGTCGAGAAGGCCACCAACGAGAAGCTGGGCGAGTGGCTCGAGGAGCACCCGACCGAGGCCAAGCAGATCGTCCAGAAGTCGTTGAACGCGGCGCGAGCGCGCGTCGCCGCACGGCAAGCGCGTGACCTCACCCGTCGCAAGAACGCGCTCGAGGGCGCAGGCATGCCCGACAAGCTGTGGGACTGCAACACGCGTGATCCCCGGCAAGGCGAGCTGTTCATCGTCGAAGGCAACTCAGCCGGTGGGTCAGCGGTCAACGCGCGCGACCCTCAGACGCAGGCCATCCTCCCGATCCGAGGCAAGATCTTGAACGTCGAGCGCGCCCGGCTCGACAAGATGCTGAAGAACCTCGAGATCCAGACGCTGATCACTGCGATCGGCGCCGGCGTCGGCGACGAGTTCGACGTGTCGAAGATCCGCTACCACAAGGTGGTGATCCTGGCCGACGCGGACGTCGACGGCAGCCACATCCGCACGCTGTTGCTCACGTTCTTCTACCGCCAGATGCGCGACCTGGTCGAGCAGGGCTACGTGTACATCGCGCAGCCGCCGCTGTTCTCGACCGAGGTCGGCAAGCAGAAGGTGTACCTGAAGGACGACGCGGCGAAGGTGGTCTTCCTCACCGAGCACCCGAACCACAAGAAGGAGTTCCAGCGGCTCAAGGGCCTCGGCGAGATGGACTGGGAGGAGCTCCGCGACACGACGATGGACGCGAGCCTCCGCACACTCCTTCAAGTCAACGCCGAGCAGGCTGCGATCGCGGACGAGATCATGAGCGTGCTCATGGGTGACGACGTCGACAGCCGCAAGCACTTCATCACGTCGAATGCCAAAGACGTGCGCTTCCTCGACATCTGATGAGCGACGTCACGCCTCCCCGGGGCCCCTCCGACG
>DATKAS010000159.1:0-6543 GCA_035497855.1 Acidimicrobiales bacterium | reverse complement strand
CAGGTGACCGGCGAGGTGAGCCAGCGACGCGGGTGGGCCGCGCTGGCGAAGCGCGTCGTCGAGCTCAGGGCGTCGACCGGTGCAGACCGGCGTTCCCCCGAGATCCCCGGTGGTCTCACTCGTCGCGAGGGCGAGGTCGCCCGCCGTGTCGCGCTGGGCCGCTCGAACCGCGAGATCGCCGAGGAGTTCGTGCTGTCCGAGCGCACCGTCGAGACGCAC
This sequence comes from Acidimicrobiales bacterium, assembly GCA_035497855.1. Taxonomy (GTDB): domain Bacteria; phylum Actinomycetota; class Acidimicrobiia; order Acidimicrobiales; family DATKAS01; genus DATKAS01. Next base: position 6,324 of record DATKAS010000159.1, on the reverse strand, counting down.
GTGCAGCACATCCTCACCAAGCTGGGGTTCACGTCGCGCGCCGAGATCGCCGCGTGGGCGGTACGTATCGGGCTCGACGCGTCGGCCTGAGGAAGATCAGTACCGGCTCTCCGTACTTGCCCCGATGTGGCGAATCGCCGATTCGCGGATCCTGCTCTCAGGGGAACAACGTTCCAGCCGAGAGGGGAATCCAATGAACCGCAAGCCGTCCAAGTCAGTCGCCAAGTCGGTCGTCGGAGTCGTCGCCGGAGCAATCATGCTCGCCACTGCGATCGCACCTGCAGGTGCGCAGAGCCGCGCCCACCGCGTCGAGGCCACCCGCCTCGCGTCGCTCTACGCCCACGCCACGCCGGGAAGCCCGGCGCAGTTCCGCATCCACGAGGAGCTCGACAAGCTCACGGTCGCGAGCGATTCGCCCGCGGCGTTCCGTCTCGCCGAGATGCAGAGCCGGTGAGCTTTCCTCATGCGGAAGCGTGGACGCGACCGAGGAAGTCGCTGATCAGCCGGTTGAACGTCAGAGCGTGCTCGACGGGGAAGCCGTGCGCGGCGCCAGAGATGATCACCAGGTCGGCGCCCGGGATGTGGTGTGCGAGGTCTTCGCCGTCGGCCGTCGGCGTGAGGATGTCCTGGCTGCCGGAGACGACGAGCGTCGGCACGCGCACCTCGACGAGCCGCTCGCGCAGGCTGTCGTCGGCGTCGAGGATCGCGCGGGCCTGCGCGGCGAATGCGTGCGCCGGCACGTTCAGCGCGAGCGGACCGACGATCCCGAGCGCCGGCCAGTAGCGGCGCAGGGAGCGAGGCCCGACGAGCCAGCGCATGGATCGCCGGGTCACCTCGCGCATGCCGCGCTCCAACGCGATCGACGCCCATTCGGCGAGGAGCTCGCGGCGCCACATGTGGTGATGGCAGGCGGTCGCGCTCAGCACGAGAGAGTCGACCCGTTCGGGATGACGGAGCGCGAGGAGCTGTGCGATCACGCCGCCCATCGAGTGGCCCATGACGTGAGCGGACTCGACTCCGCACTCGTCGAGTACCCGCACCGCGTCGTCGGCCATGACCTCGAGGTGGTACCGCCCCTGCGGCTTGTCGGACTTACCGACACCGCGGTTGTCGAGGCCGATGGTGCGGAAGCGGGGCGACAGCCACACGCGCTGCAGCAGGCCCGCGTTGCGATCGGCGCCAAGGCCCTGGAGCATGAGAACAGGCGGAGCTCCCGGACGTCCGCGTACGTCGAACGAAAGGCGCGTGCCATCGGCAGCGACGACGTGGCTCATGTCTGGTGGTCGATGAGATCTTGGATCTCGGCGCGGACCGCGTCGACTGTCTCGGCGACCGCGAGTGGGCCACTGCCCGTCGCAGTGCGCGCGGATGCCGCACCGCCGATCGCGACGCGCCAACGGCGACCGAGCTCTCGGCCGGTGATCGCCACGGGCAGCACGGGCACGCCGGTCTCGATCGCCGGCGCGAGCGTTTCGCGCGCCAAGTGGCCGACGCGTGCTCCCATCTGCAGCTGGCGATCGAGGAACACGAGCGCGAGCTGTCCGGCACGCAGCACGCCGGCGAGCTCGTCGGGCCTGTCCTGCACTGCTCCCATCCGCCGCAGCACCGGTCCGATCGGGGCGATGTCGGGGAGGCCGAGCACGCGCACGACGCGCCCTGTCGATTGCCAGACCGCACGCGCGATTACGAACGGCTCGGACATCCCCAACCGACGGTTCGCGACGAGCACCGCCGCGCCCTCGTGGGGTACGTGCTCGCCACCCTCCACTCGGATGCTCCACCGCGCGCCGAACAGCGGGTTGAGTACCGCCACGAAGTCAGGGTCGAACCCCCACTCGTCGACGACGTACGAGCCCGACAAGCGTCGCGACACGACGTCGGTGAAGGCGCTCATGCCGCTTCCGCGGCCCGGATGTGCGTGACGGTCGCCCACTCGTACAGGTCCTTCACCACCGCGACGGTGGACCGGGGCGCGACCCGAAGAACCTCGCTCGCGAGGGCGCCGTCCGCCGTGCGCCCCCTGTGCAGCAGCTCGAGCACGTGGGGAGGCACCGGCGACCCCAGCAGCTCGGCGATCGGACGGATGAGGCGCAGCTCGGGCCCGAGGATCGGCAGCGGGATGCGACCGCCGATCCGCACGGCTTGGAACGCGGTGACCGCGCCCGAGCCGACCACGTTCAACGCGCCGTCGTAGGGAGTCGTCGTCGCGGCGGCGACCACCGCGGCGACCGCGTCTTCTTGATGGAGCAGGGAGAACGTCGGGTCGGCGAACGCGCTGATCGGCACGACGGGCGCCATGCGGAGGTAGCGGCCGAGTGGGCTCGGCACGTGCGGACCCACGACTGGCGCCATGCGGAGCAACGTCACGGGTACGTCTGCAGCCCATCCCGCGGAGACCGCGATGTCCTCGGCCTCTGCGAGCGACTCACCGAACGGCGACGTCGGGTCGCGCGGGACGTCCTCGGCAGGCACCGTCGCGCAGCCGCGGCGACGCCCGTACACCTCGATGCCGGAGCGCACGACGATCGCTCGGAGTGACGGGCACTCGGCTGCCGCGCCGAGCACTGAGACCGACCCCGCACGCGTGCGCTCGGCGGCACTGCGCGGGCCGGTGCGCGCGTTCGGCTCGTAGATGCCGAGGTGCACGACGACGTCAGGGTCGAACGCGCGCACGAACGCGACGCTGCGCGTGCGGTCGCGGGGGTTGATGCGATGGAACTCGGCGCGACGGAGGCGCCGCCGCGGAGGGTCGACGTCGAGTCCCGCGAGCTCGGTGATCTCGCGGTCGTTCTCGAGGAGCTGGGCGACCCGGGTGCCGAGCTCGCCCCCCATCCCGGTGATCAGCAGCCTCACCCGCTCAATCCTGTTCGGGCCTCAGGGTCGGGAACAAGATGACGTCGCGGATCGAGGGCGAGTCGGTGAGCAGCATCACGAGCCGATCGATGCCAATTCCCAGGCCACCGGTGGGAGGGAGGCCGTATTCGAGGGCCCGGATGTAGTCCTCGTCGACGGCCATCGCCTCGTCGTCGCCGGCCGCTCGCGCGTCGCCCTGGGCCTCGAAGCGTGCTCGCTGCACGTCGGGGTCGATGAGCTCGCTGAACGCGTTGCAGAGCTCGCGTCCCGCGACGATCGCTTCGAACCGCTCGACGAAGCCCGCGAGCTCGCGGTGGTCGCGCGACAGGGGCGACACCTCGACCGGGTAGTCCTTCACGAACACCGGACCCCACAGCTCGGCCTCAGTGGTCTTCTCGTAGATCTCCAGCAGCAGCTTGCCGGGCCCGTCGTCGGGCTTCACGTGCACGCCGTGCTCCTCCGCGAGCGAGCGGAGGTCTTCGATCGACGATCGCAAGTCGACCCGAACACCGATCTGCTCCTCGACCAGGTCGACCATCGACGCTCGGCGCCACGGGGGCGTGAGATCGAGCTCGCGCCCGCCGTACGAGATCTTCGTGGTGCCGCACACCTCGGTTGCGAGGTGGGCGCCGAGCTCTTCGACGAGCTGCATGATGTCGGAGTAGTCCGCGTACGCCTCGTACAGCTCGAGCATCGTGAACTCGGGGTTGTGGCGCGGCGAGATGCCTTCGTTGCGGAACACACGCGCGATCTCGAAGACCTTCTCGAACCCACCGACGACGAGCCGCTTCAGGTAGAGCTCGGGCGCGATGCGGAGGTACAGGTCGAGGTCGAGCGCGTTGTGGTGCGTGATGAACGGCCTCGCGAGCGCGCCGCCAGGGATCGGATGGAAGACAGGCGTGTCGACCTCCATGAACCCGCGGTCCTCGAGCCACCGCCGCGTGAGCGAGACGATGCGACTGCGCGTCGTGAAGGTGCGCTGCGCGTCTTCCGTGACCCAGAGGTCGACGTAGCGCTGTCGATACCGGGTGTCGACGTCGGTGAGGCCGTGCCACTTGTCGGGGAAGGCCCGGCGCGCCTCCGCGAGCAGCACCCACTCCCGCACCTTGACCGAGACCTCGCCCTTACGGGTCTTCATCACGTCGCCCGTGACCCCGATCCAGTCGCCGAGGTGGAGCTCGCAGAACTCCTGGAACCGTGGTGTGGTGTCTGCCGGAGCAAACAGCTGCACACGCCCGCTCGAGTCGGCAAGGGTCGCGAAGGCGAGCTTGCCCTGCACCCGGCGCAGCAGGATGCGCCCCGCGACGCTCACGGTGACCGGGCACTCCTCGCCGGCTTCGAGATGCGCGAAGTCCCGCTGGATGGTGGCCGCGTCCCACGTGCGCTCGTAGCGGAACGGGGGCTGCTCGGCCATCGGATCAACCTAGTGAACCGGGCCGCAAGCGCTCAGCCCGGTTTGGCGCGGTTCCGTTCGTAGATCAGGCGAAGGCCGTGCAGCGTCAGCCACGGCTCGTGGTGTTCGATCGACCTCGACAGCGGTGCGATGACGGCAGCGAGGCCTCCCGTTCCGACGACCGTGACCTCGCCGAGCTCCTCGCGAAAGCGCTCGCACATGCCGTCGACCTGAGACGTGAACCCGTACACGGCGCCGGATTGCAGCGACTCGACAGTGCTGCGGCCGATGACGTTGCGCGGCTCCGCGAGCTCGACCCGTCGCAAGGCCGCGGCGCGCTCGAACAAGGCGTCGAGGCTGATCTCGATGCCGGGGAGGATCGCGCCACCGAGGTACTCGCCCTTCGCGGACACAGCGTCGAGCGTGGTCGCAGTGCCGAAGTCCACGATGATCGTCGGGCCGCCGTAGAGGTCGTAGGCGCCGACCGCGTTCGCGATCCGGTCAGCGCCGACTTCCTTCGGGTTGTCGTACAGGATCGGCATGCCGGTGCGAACGCCGGGCTCGACGATGAGCGGAAGGAACCCGAAGTACCGCAGGCTCATGTCGCGGATCGCGGCCGTCACGCGCGGCACCACCGAGGACACGGCGAGGCCGTCCACCTGCTCGGAGAACGAGAAGCCGTGGAACGCGAGGAACTCCTGCACGACGAGCGCGTGCTCGTCCGACGTGCGCTCCGCGTTGGTCGCGATTCGCCAGTGGTCGACGAGGTCGGGGCGCGTCGTGCCGTCGTCGCCCGTCGCGTAGAGACCGACGACCGTCTGGGTGTTGCCGACGTCGATGGCGAGGAGCATGCGGCGCAAACTCTGTCACCCGTCGCGTCACCGGTATTTTCACAAGTAACTACTTGACGTATTGCCGCCTTGGGCGGAGCATGAGGTCGTGACAGACACGATCGCAACGTCGACCCGAGCGGGATCCCTCGCGGAGCTGCAGCAGGAGGGCCGACTGCTGTGCAAGGTCGGTTCGCTGCCCGTCGTGGTGGTGTGGCACGAAGGCAAGGCACTCGCGATCGAAGATCGATGCCCGCACCTCGGCTTCCCGCTGCATCAGGGCACCGTCGAGGCAGGACTGCTGACCTGTCACTGGCATCACGCGCGCTTCGATCTCGTCTCTGGTTGCACGCTCGACCCGTGGGCGGACGACGCACAGGGATTCGACGTCGAGATTGCCGGTGACGACGTGATCGTCCACGCGCGCGACGCAGGAGATCGCGTCGACCGCTTGCAGCAACGGCTGCGCGACGGGCTCGAGCAGGGCCTGACGCTGGTCATCGCGAAGGCCGTGCAAGGCCTGCTCGAAGCATCCGTCCCGCCGTCCGAGATCGTGCGCACAGGCATCGAGTTCGGCTGCACATACAGAGCCGACGGGTGGGGAGCAGGGCTCACCACCCTCGTCGCGATGGCGAACGTGCTCGACCAGCTCGACCCCGGCGATCAGACCCTCGCTCTGGTGCACGCGCTCGCGTTCGTCAGCCGTGACACCCGCGGTCGCGCGCCGCGCTTCGCGATCGAAGCGCTTCGCACCGACGAGCTCGACATCGAGCGGCTGTCCGACTGGTACCGGCGGTTCGTCGAGACGAGGTCGGAGGATGCGTCGGAACGAGTGCTCGCGACCGCGATCCACGCGGGCGCGTCGGCGACCGACGTCGAAGGGTTCATGGAGGCCGCGGTCACCGACCACGTGTTCATCGACGAGGGCCACACGCTCGACTTCACGAACAAGGCGTTCGAGGCGCTCGGGCACATCGGTTCCGACGAGGCCGCACTCGTGCTCCCGACGCTCGTGCGCCAGACGGCGGGCGCGCAGCGTTCCGAGGAGTTCTCGGAATGGCGCCATCCCAACGATCTCGTCAGGCTCCTCCGGCGCGCCGAGGCAGCGTTGCCCGCTGCGCAGGCAGACGGTCGGTCGCATGCCGGTGAGGTCCAGGACGTCGGCGGGCTCGCGTGGCGCCTGCTGGACGAGGATCCGGAAGCGGTGGTCGGCGCGCTTCTCGACGCGGTGCGCGCCGGCGCAACTCC
>DATKAS010000158.1:0-2589 GCA_035497855.1 Acidimicrobiales bacterium | reverse complement strand
TCACCTCGAACTGTGGGTCGGCCATGAACCGGTGCAGCTGCCAGACGATCCAGTCCAGCCGTGCCCCCGTCTCACCGTCGGGCACGCGGCGCAGTCGGTCGCCGAGGTGCGCAGCGCTCGCGCGGAACACCGACTCCGCGTCGGGCAGCGGCACCGATCCGACGAGATGCGCGCCGTTGGGCTTGTCAGCCATGTGCCCCCCCGAGCTCGTCGTACACACGTGCCGCGGCCGGGTGGAGCGGGATCGATGTCTCCCGCATGCGGTCGGGCTCGAACGGATAGTTGAGTGGGCTTCGTTCCGACGGGATGTGGTGGTATTGGCGCTCGATCGCGTGGGCGGTGTGCACCATGCACCAGGTCAGCAAGTACGCGACATCGTCGGGCATGTCCTCGTGGACGAGGACGAGGAAGCTGCTGAAGTCGAGCGTGAGCAGATCGTCGTCGCAGCCCGGCAGGTAGCCACCGCGCAGGACAGCGCGCGGCCAACCCAGCTCCTTCTCGAGCGTGGTGAGCGCGCCGTCTTCCATCGGGATGAAGCAGGTAGCGCGCGCGACGCCGACCTCCTGCCAGGGCGGCGTCATGATCGCCTCGTGGAACACAGCGTCAGCGCGTCCTTCGCAGTACCAGCGCAGCGGCGGGAAGGGACGTTCGTCTTCGACGAAGCTGCCACCCCAGGCGAGGAACTCGTCGCGCGGGATCCCGTGTGCCTCCATCACGCGGTTGACCGCGTAGCCGACTGTGTTCACGCCGTCGTCTTGTGACGTCGCGATGACCAGCGGCACCTTCATCTCTCGGAGGTCCGCGAAGCTGCGGATGCCGTGCTCGGCCCCGACTGCGAACACGAGGCGGTCGTCCTGCGGCATCACGCCGAGTGCACGTAGCTCCGGGTGAGGTGCGCCCTCCCACATCCCGACCCCCTCACGGGCCGAGTGCGCGGCGTAGGCGGGCACGATCATCGAAAGGTCGACCGCGTGCGTCGCGATCGAGTCGACCGCGTCCGCACCTCCGCGCCCGGTCCAGATCGCGGTGCGTGAACCCGGCCCGGAGCGGTCGAACACCTCCTGCGCGAGCCATCCGCAGATCCGGTGGAGGTTCGCCTGCCCCCAGTCGCCCTGGAAATCGAGCGTGAGGGCGCGATCGATCCGAGGCGAGTCAGACGAACCCATCACGCGGACTTGATCGCCGCCGCGACCTCGGGCCAACGGATGCCGCTGAGGTCGACGATGTCGTGCACCGTGCCGCACGCACCGCAGCGGCGGAGGTCGACGTCGGCGTTGAACGCGTTGCAGGCGCGCCAGTACGCGTCCTGCGGCAGCTCGTCCTCGGTGTCGAACTCGTCGCGATGCACCTCTTTGCCGCATGAGCCGCAGAACCATGCGACGGCCTCGAGGCCGGCGTGCAGCGCTTTGTACCGAACGTGGATCGACACGTCGTCGGGTCGGATGCGACTCGCGGTGCCCGCTGGGATGTAGGCGAGATCGCCGGGCTCGAGCCGGTGGTAGCGCACGTTCGAGTGCTCGAGGTCGAGCGTCGCGTTGCCCGACACCTGTGCGAGCACGGTGTCCGCCGAGCAGATCAACCAGAACGGTTGCGGGCGGTCGTTGCGCGAGAGATGCACCTGTGGATCTCGGCCGTCGACGAGCACCGGCACCTCGTCGTAGGGGCCGCACTCCTTTGCCGCATCGAACACTTGCACGAGCTTCTTGCGCGTGAGCTCCATCGCGCTCAGCTCTGCTCTGAGGACTCGGTTGCCTTCGCGAGCATCGCAGCGCGCGCGTCGTTCACCGTTCGCTGGTGCATCGACCACTTCGCCCAACCCCAGAGGTCCATCGGGAACTCGGGGTTCACGTGGCCGCACTTCTGGCAGGTGCGGAGCGCCTCGTCGGAGTTGAACCTCGTGACCGGCTCCACCGACTCGGTGAGCGTCGGGAACGCCGGCCAGCGATCCTCGTGCTCTTCGGTCGCCTTCTCGGTGAACTCGTGCGCGAACAGGTGCTCGTGGCACTTCACGCACTTCCAGATGAGCCGCTCGGTCTGCGGGTCGGTGTCGCTCTGCCGCTGGACGATCGTCACGAGCAGGAAGCTCTCGGGTGACTCGGGGTTGCGCAGAAAGCTGTTCACGCCGTGGAGGTTCGGCTGCGCCATGATGCGCCCGGTCTCGAGCAACGCGCCGTGCTCACCCCACACGAAGGTGATCTCGTCGACGGTGTTGTAGTGGAAGAAGTGGCCGACGTCGTAGCCCGGCCCCCCGCGGAAGAGCGCTCCCGAGTACACGATGGCGCCCGGCCCGTAATAGGGGAACAGCGGCACCAGCTGGGTGTTGGCGTGCTGCATCCGCTCGTAGACGTTGACCTTGAGCGGCTCGCGTGTGCCCGTCGGCGGTGGGATGCGGTGCTCGGCCCTGCTCTCAGCGCCCAGCGAGGTGGTCGTCATCTGCGCCATGGTGGCCCCCTGTCCTGATTCTCAGGATGTCCCTCCCACACTTCAGCACGGGAGGGGGGACTTTGCAACGCCCTCTCGCTCAGCCGCCGATCTCGACCAGACGGTCCGTCACGCGTCGGGCCGCGGCGCGGACCGCGTCGATGACCA
>DATKAS010000157.1:0-2014 GCA_035497855.1 Acidimicrobiales bacterium | reverse complement strand
GGCCCGTTCGACCGCCTCACGCGTGCGATCGACGTCCTCGGGGTGGATCAGCTCGAGGAACGTCTCGTAGCGGCCGTCGAACTCTCCGGGTGCCAGCCCGTAGATGCGCTCGAGGGTCACATCCCACTCGGTCAGGCCCGTGACCATGTCGCGGTGCCACGTGCCGAGCTCTCCGGCTGCGAGGGCGAGGACCAGTCGCTCGCTCAGCTCCGAGGCCTGACGTTGGAGCATGCGGACCTCGGACTGCGCGTCGTCCGCTGAGCCGACGATCCCGACGACGACTCCGTTCTCGTCGCGCAGCGGACCGACGCTCGCGTAGGTCCAGGACGTCCGGCCGTCAGCCCGCGCGACGGGGACGTCTCCCGCCCAGGTCTGACCCCGCCGCACGAGGTCGACCACGAGGCGAACATCGTCAGCGCTGCTCCCCGAGAAGAAGTCGGAGATGGGGCGCCCGACTGCACCTCCCGCCGAGAGCCCGTAGGTGCGCGTCGCGACCTGGTTGCACGCGAGGATCGTGCCGTCGAGGTCGGCGATGACGATCGCCCGCGGCAAGGCGTCGAGGACGAGCTCGCTCATCGCGAGCACCCTCTTCGCTGCGGACTCTCCGAGGGTCACTGGAGTCACCGTAGACGGGTTCCGTTGACTCGCATCCGCACGACCGTTCCGGCGGCATCGCTTCGGATCTGCACCAGATCGCACAGCTGCTGCGCCAGCCACAGCCCGCGACCACCGGAAGAGTCCGAGCTCGGCCGACGCCGGCCAACGAGAGGATCCGAGATGCACCCGTGATCGGCGACCTCGCACACCACGGCCTCGCCGTCGATCCACACACGCAACGTCCCTCGGCCGCCGCCGTGGACGACACTGTTCGTGACCACCTCGTTGACCGCGAGCACGAGGTCGTCGATGCGTGGAGGGGCCACGCCGACGTGGTCCGCGAGGTCACCGAGGCGGCGGCGGAGCCCACGGATGCCGGTCGCGTCGAACGTCTCGCGGTGCGCACCGTCGGGCGCCGGCCGGATCGGCTCCCTCAAGGGGGAGCCCGCGGAGCCACCGCTCTCGTGGGCTCCGCGCGCCCGGTTCACGATCTGTTGTGGAAGCGCTGCGACGTCGTATGGGCACACGAGGTGCAGCGCGGCCGCGTGCGCGAAGGCAAGGTCGAGCAGCTCCTCGTGGATCTCGCACTCCGTCACTTCGTCGACCGACCGTCCGTTCCACAGCGGCTCACCGAGGCCGCGGAGCCGCATGCCGTCGTGGGCGTGCGCGAAGTCATCCCACAACGAGATGATCCGCCCGGGGTTGCGACCGACGATCGCCATGTCCTCGAACGTGATGGACTTGGCCCTTGCGCCGAGCTCGGCGCGAAGTGCGCTCAGGTTGGGCTCGGGCACCGCCACGAGCACGGCGTCACCCGAGGCGACGCCGTCGAGCACGAAGGGGAGCGCGCGAGGCACGAACGACTGCTCGCCGTCGTAGAAGAGCGCTTCGTGCCGGAACCCATGCACCGTGACCTCGACCTGCCGACCTGCGTGGAAACGTTCTTGCCCGTTCTGACTGGTTGTCAAACAGCCCGGCGTTCGGTCATCCTCCCGCCCCACCTACCTGGATCACGACCAACACCACCGCTGCCGCTGCCATGAGGGCGAAGGTCAGCCACCCGAGCGTCGACGCGAGTCGCCCGTTGCGGTGCTCCCCCATGAGCTCTCGGTCATCCGCGATGAGCATCACGATGGCGACGAACGGTGCGGCGAGCGCGCCGTTGATCACCGCGACCGCCACCAGGAGAGCGATGGGGTTGACCTGCACGAGGCTCAACGCGGTCGCCGTGATCGTTGCAACGACCACCATCCCGTAGAAGGCCGGCGCCCTCCGCGGAGATCGGGAGAAGCCCCATCGCTTGTCGAGGAGCCCAGCCATCGCGGACGATCCCGAGCCCGCGAGCACCGGCACCGCGAGGAACCCGGACCCGATGAACCCGAGTGCGAAGACGACCGTCGCCAAGCTCCCCGCGATC
>DATKAS010000156.1:0-2472 GCA_035497855.1 Acidimicrobiales bacterium | reverse complement strand
TCTTCATGCTCACCGCGCTCGAGCTGGACGACTTCGTCGAGCGTCCTGCGGTCTTCACGTCGGTCGTCCAGGAGCGAGAGGCGTACTACCTGTCGTTGTGGGACCTCGAACCGCCCTTCGTGTCACGAGGTGCGCCGCCGCCGACCTCGCAGTGGCGGCATCGTGCAGCTGCAAGTGGGGCGGACCACGCGGTGTCCGGCGATGTGCTCACCGGCATCCCCGGGTGTCCTGGCGTCGCGCGCGGGCGCGCCCGCGTCGTGCTCGATCCCTCCGATCCCCGAGGCCTCGAGCCGGGTGACGTGCTGGTCGCACCGCTCACCGATCCGTCGTGGACACCGCTGTTCGTCCCGGCGGCAGCCGTCGTCGTGGATGTCGGAGCCCAGATCACCCACGCGGTGATCGTCAGTCGGGAGCTCGGCTTGCCCTGCGTCGTGTCGGTGATCGACGCGACGCGCCGCATCCCCGACGGCGCCATGGTCGAGGTCGACGGCAAGGCCGGAACAGTCACGGTGCTCTGATGCTCGATCACCTCCGCGTCGTCGAGCTCAGCGTCTGGGTGGCCGGTCCCGCTGCGGGCGGCGTGCTCGCCGACTGGGGGGCGGATGTCATCAAGGTCGAGCCGCCCGAGGGCGACCCGATGCGCAGGCTGTTCGGCGCGATCGGCGTGAAGCAGACCAAGGTGCCGCCGTTCGAGCTCGACAACCGCGGCAAGCGGTCCGTGGTGCTCGACCTGCGCTCCGACGAAGGCATCGGCGCGATGTGGAAGCTCCTCGAGACCGCGGACGTCTTCCTCACGAACCTCCGCCCCGATGCGCTCGAACGGCTCGGTCTCGACGCGGCGACCGTGCGGGCCCGGCTTCCGCGCATCGTCTATGCGAGTGTGACCGGTTACGGGCTCGAAGGCCCTGATCGCGATCGACCCGGGTACGACATCGGTGCGTTCTGGGCTCGGAGCGGTGCCGCCGCCACGTTGGTGCCGTCGACCGAGGACCCGCCGACCATCCGCAGCGGGTACGGCGACCACACCACTGGGCTGACCGTGCTCGCCGGTCTGCTCGGCGCGCTGCTCGAACGTGAGCACACGGGGGAGGGCCGGCTCGTCGAGGTGTCCCTGCTCGGCACCGGCATCTACTGCATGGGATGGGACCTCACGATCCTGTCGGGCTTCGGGAAGATCTCCTCCACGAAGTCGCGCGCGCTCGCACCGGCGCCGCTCGTGAACTGCTATCGGGCCGCCGACGGGCACTGGTTCTGGTTGCTCGGCCTCGAAGGCGACCGGCACTGGCCCGGGCTCCTTCGCGCGATCGACCGCGCGGACCTGGGCGAGGACGAGCGGTTCGCGACGTCAGTGGGCCGTCGGGAGAGCTGCGCCGCCCTCGTCGCGGAGCTCGACAAGACGTTCGCAGCTCGTGACTACGACGAATGGATCGAGCGCTTCGACGCACACAACGTGTGGTGGGCGCCGGTGAACACCTTGCGCGACGTGCTCGCCGACCCGCAGGCGATCGCGGCGGGCATGTTCGTCGACATGGCGGGCATCGACGGGGAGGAGTACCGATCTGTGTCGTCGCCCGTGCGCTTCCAGCCGGCGACCGACAACATCGCCGCGCCCGGCGCGGTCCCGACCCTCGGCCAGCACACCACCGAGGTCCTCACGGAGCTCGGCCTCTGACCCCCGACCGCAAACGCTCAGCCCCAGAGGGCGGTGAGCACGTCCTCCGCGAGCTCCTTGCGGCAGATGAGGAGGTCTGGGAGCCACGGGTCGGCGCGGTTGTAGACAAGGGCCGTGCCGTCGAGGCGGCTGACGTGGAGGCCGGCGGACATCGCGACGGCAGCGGGCGCCGCGTTGTCCCACTCGTACTGGCCGCCGGAGTGCGCGTAGATGTCGGCCTCGCCGGTGACGACAGCCATCGCCTTCGCGCCCGCGGAGCCGAGCGTGACGATGTCGGCGCCGAGGCTGTGGGCCACCACCGCGGCGGCATGTGAGGAGCGGCTGCGGCTCGTGATGACACGGAGCCGTCGCCCTTCGAGCGGCGGCGGAGGCGGGGGTGGATCGCCCGTGCTGTAGACGACGCCGAGCGCAGGCAACGCGACTGCGCCGACGACGGGCTCGCCCCGCACGGCGAGGGCGATGTGCACGGCCCAATCGCTGCGCCCCGGCTGCCCGAACTCGTTCGTGCCGTCGAGCGGATCGACGACCCACACGCGGTCCGCAGAGAGCCGAGCCGGGCCGTCGCGACCCTCTTCCGACAGGATCGCGTCGCCGGGCCGCAGCGCGGTGAGCTGCTTGACGATGAAGTGGTGGGCGCGCATGTCGCCTTCGTCCATCAATCGCCAGGACGCCACGCCGTGGGTCTCGAGATCCGCTCGCAGCTCGACCAAGAGCTTGCCTGTGGCCGCTGCGACGTCCGCCGCGATGCGATGGTCGTCGGCGTTGGCCTCGCTCACGCGGGCAGGCTAGACGTGCACCCG
>DATKAS010000155.1:0-2722 GCA_035497855.1 Acidimicrobiales bacterium | reverse complement strand
GGCCTTGCTGGCGTTCGGAGCAGCGACGTTCCAGAACTCGGCACTCTCGTGGAGTGCAGACCATCGAGCCCATCACGCTGACACCGACGGCGCCGGTGACCCACATGCGATCACCCGGGGCGCGTGGTTCGCACACCTCGGCTGGTTGTTTCGCCGTCGGGAGGCTTCGGCCGACGTCACCCAGCTCACCGACCTCGGTGCGGTGACGAGCATCCGGCTGCAACATCGCTTCTACGTCGTGATCGCGGTCGGCGTCGGGCTCGTGCTCCCGACCGTGATCGCCGCCCAATGGGGCGATCCGTGGGGAGGGCTCCTCGTCGGCGGGTTCCTGCGTGCCGCGTTGATGCTGCAGGCGACGTTCTGCGTGAACTCGCTCGCCCATCTGATCGGCAAGCGCCGTTACGACTCGGGCTCGTCAGCGCGCGACAGCGTCATCACCGCGTTGATCACGTTCGGTGAGGGCTACCACAGCTTCCATCACCGCTTCCCGTTCGACTACCGAAACGGCCCGCGGTGGTGGCAGTACGACCCGGGCAAGTGGCTGATCTGGACACTTGGCCGGCTCGGTCTCGCGGGTCGAGTACGCAAGGTGTCGGTGGCCAGCAGGCTGCGGGCGGCGGCGCTGGCTAGTCAGTCGTGAGCTGCGCGAGGAGCAGTTCCTTCGCGCGCTCGAATTCATCGAAGTCGATCTCCTCGGCGGCGAACTGTGCGTGGATTCGCTCGAGCTGGTCGAGCACCTCGTCGTTCGGCAGCGCCGACGTCTCGGTCGTGGCGGTCGCAGACCCGGGCTCAGCATCGGCGGCTCGCTGTCGACGCTCCCGCTTCTCTGCGGCACGTTCCTTCTTCGCCTTGTCGATCTCGCGCTTCATCCTGCTGGGATTGGCCATCAGGGCTGCCCTTCTCCTCTACCCGGCGCCAGAAATGGATCAGCCGCCGGTGTGACCCGGCGGCTGTTCTCAGGAAGACGCAGAGCGCTCAGATCACGCGGACGTTCTGCGCCTCTTCGCCCTTCCGGCCGGGAGCGACATCGAACTCGACCTTCTGACCCTCGGTGAGGGACTTGAAGCCGGACGATTGAATGCTCGAGAAGTGCACGAACACATCGTCGCCGTCGTCACGGCTGATGAAGCCGTAACCCTTGTCGTTGTTGAAGAACTTCACAGTACCTGTAGACAAAACATCTCTTCTCATCATGAAACCCACCCGTGTGGCGGGCCTTCCCACGGTACCCCCTCGCCGTGACCTTTCCACCATCGGGTTCCCGAAGACCACTTACGCAGGCACGATGTTGGGATTCAGGTGGAAGACGTTGTCCGGGTCGTACTGCGCTTTGACCCTCTGAAGTCGCTCGTACTTCGCTCCGTACGCGTTGCGCACTCGATCTTCTTCGTATTCGGTCATGAAGTTGACGTAGCCGCCCACACCGACCGCGTGCTCGACGAGCGCGGACCAGTAGGAGCGCACCCAGTCGCGCTCGGCGTCGAAGTCGGACGGGGAGGGCGTGACCGCCGAGATGTTCACGGCATACCGAAGCTCGCGGCTGCCGCCGAAGGCTGAACCGTTGTCATCAACCCGCGCGTACGCGCCGCCGAACACGAAGATCGGGACGAACGACAGCGGCGACATCTTCTTGGCCTGGTGTTCGAGGATGACATCGATGGCGCCATCGGTGAGCTCGTCGAGGTAGACCGCTTTCTCGTAGGCGTGCAGCCCCCACGGTGCAGAAGCGTTGAACATCTGCTGGAGCGCTACGTAGGGGATCGGCGTCACGAGCTCGACGATGGGGGACAGCGACTTCTGGATCGGCGCGATGAGAGCGGCGTGCGCAGCTTCGTCACCGAACCCGACGACGGCGAGCGCGAACACCGGTGCGAAGTGCAGCTCAGGTGGCACGAAGGGCTCGGGAGGGGCGCTCAATCCGGCGAGGAACGCGCCGCTCTCGTCGGGGAGATCGCGCACGAACTCGCGCGCGAAGCGGAACATCTCGCCGCCTTGATCGGGCGAGAAGAAGAACATGCCCAGGTGCACCACGGGCCCGACCTCGTGGAGCGCGAACTCGAACTCGGTGACGACGCCGAAGTTGCCCCCTCCTCCGCGCAACGCCCACAGCAGATCGGGATGTTCGTTCTCTGATGCGTGGAGGAGTCGGCCGTCGGCGGTGACGACCTCGGCGCCGACGAGGTTGTCCGAGGACAGGCCGGCGAGACGCGTCAGCCAACCGAGCCCACCGCCGAGCGTCAGGCCCGCGACACCCGTATGGCTGATGAAGCCACCGGGCACCGCGAGTGCGTGCTCCTGCGTGGCCGCGTCCAGCTCGGCCCACGTGGTGCCGCCACCGCACCGGGCGCGCCGCGCGCCGGGATCGACAGTGACTTCCTTCATCGGCGTGAGGTCGATCATCAAGCCGCCCTCGGTGAGTGCGAACCCCGCAAAGTTGTGCCCCCCTCCGCGGATCGAGATCTCGAGTCCTGCACTCCTCGCGAACGCGAGCGCCGCGGCGACATCGCCGCTCGTGGCGCAGCTCGCCACGACCGCAGGCCTGCGGGTGATCGCGCCGTTCCAGATGTTCACGGCCTCGTCATAGGGGGACTCACCTGGAGTAGCGACCGTTCCCGCGAGCCTCGCCCGGAGGTCACTGATCCCCTCGGTGGTGATGTTCGCCATGACGCGACTCCTCCCGGTGTGTGTGTGAGGACCGTACGTCGTCGTTCGTACGGACCCT
>DATKAS010000154.1:0-16582 GCA_035497855.1 Acidimicrobiales bacterium | reverse complement strand
GCGAGGGTGATCCATGTGCCGAGAGCGCCGTACCTGATCGCGAACCGAGGCGGACCCTCTGCGATGACCCATTGATCAGTGGGCAGGTTCGGGAACGGCGTGAGCGGGGAAAGCTGCTGCGTGCCCCAGATCGCTGCGTTGAGCGCGTTGATCACGAGGAAGATGCCCAACGTCACGATCACGACCCCGAGCGCGCTGCGCCGCTCGATCGGGCGGATCAGGGTGCGCTCGATCCCTGCGCCGAGCAGGAAGGAGAACACGAGCGAAACCGGGATCGCCATCCAGTACGACCATCCGTGCTCGACGACCATCACGAAGATGATGAACGCACCGAGGGTCCCCATCTCGCCTTGGGCGAAGTTCAGGTGTCCGGTCGTCTTGTAGATGATCACGACCGTCAGCGCCATGAGCGCGTAGATGGCGCCGTTCTTCATGCCGTTGACGAACAGCTGCGCGATCAACGTCCAGTTGAAGAAGTCGGAATTGATGAGGAACCCGAGCGGCATCGTCAGAACCCCAGGTAGGCCTTGCGGACGTCGTCATGGTCGCGAAGCTCATCACTCGATCCGGACAGCACGATGTGGCCGGCCTCGAGCACGTATGCCCGGGCCGCGATCGACAGCGCCATGCCCGCGTTCTGCTCGACGATGAACATCGTCGTGCCGAACTCGCGGTTCAGCTCGGCGAATTGCTTGAACAGCTCGGCGGTCAGCATCGGCGCAAGCCCGAGCGACGGCTCGTCGAGAAGCAACAGCTTCGGCCGAAGCATGAGCGCGCGGGCGACCGCGAGCATCTGCTGCTCCCCACCGCTCAAGCTCCCCGCGTGCACAGTGCGGCGCTCCGCGAGTCGAGGAAAGACCCCGAGCCATCGCTCGATGTCCTCGCGCACCGTGTCTCGGTCGCTGCGCACATAGGCGCCAGCTTCGAGATTTTCCTGCACCGTCAGCTCAGGGAAGGTGCCTCGGCCCTGCGGCACGTGCGCGACGCCCTTTCGAACGATCCACTCGGTCGCTTTCCCGACGCATTCGACACCGTCGAGCGACACGGAGCCCTTGGTGTCGACCATGCCGCACAGCGCGCGCAGCGTCGTCGTCTTGCCAGCCCCGTTCGCGCCGAGGAGCACCACGACCTCGTTCACCTTGACCTCGAAGTCCAGCCCGTGGAGAACCGGCACCTGCCCGTACGACGCCTTGAGGTCGGACACGGCGAGCAGCGTGTCGGTCACGCGGGGGCTCCCAGGTAGGCCTCGATGACCTGGGGGTCATTCGACACGTCCGCCGGTGTGCCCTCCGCGATCCTCCGACCGAAGTTGAGCACCACGACCTTGTCGGAGATGCCCATCACCATCTGCATGTGGTGCTCGACGAGCAGGATCGTGAGCTCGTGCGTGTCGCGCAGGAAGCGGATCGTCCGCGCGAGCTCGTCGACCTCGCTGTGCGTGAGACCGCTGGCCGGCTCGTCCAGAAGCAGCAGACGCGGGCGCGCTGCCATCGCGCGTGCGATCTCGATGCGCTTCAACGTGCCGTAGGGAAGCCCCGCCGCGGGATGGAGAGCGAACCGCTCGAGCTCGAGCTCGGTGAGGATCTCCATCGCCTCGTAGCGCAGCTGACGATCCTCCTTCTCGGCCCCGATGCGAAGCGCGGCCGTGACCCAGTTGATCTTCGAGCGCGACGTGGCGCCGACCATGACGTTCTCGAGCACGGTCATCGTGGGGTAGAGCGCGAGGTTCTGGAACGTGCGGGCAACCCCACGGCCCGCGATGCCGTAGGCGGGCACGCTCAGCAGGTCTTCGCCTTCCCACCGCACGGCGCCCCAGCTCGGGTCGTAGATCCGGCTGACGACGTTGAACAGGGTCGTCTTGCCGGCGCCGTTCGGCCCGATCAGGCCACAGATCTGCCCGCGGTCGATCGTGAAGGAGAGATCGTCGAGAGCGACGATCCCCCCGAACCGCACTGACACCTCTGAAACTTCCAGCACTGGCACGTCTCGTTCCCCCAAACGATGCGGCACCGGTGGTCTGGCCCCCGTGGCTGCTCGGACCGTAGCAAGCGTGCGGACTTCGCACGAGGCTTCCTCATCCCCTGTAACCAACCTGTCGTTTCGTCAAACGCTTCGAGAACCAGAAGTCTGCGTACGTCTCATTGTTGAACGGACTCACCTCGACGTAGCCGGTCGCGCGGTACAGCGCGACGGCCTCGGTGAGCGCAGCGTTCGTGTCGAGGCGGACGGAGCGCGCTCCCGTTCGGGCCGCGCACTCCTCGAGGCTCGCGAGCAGCCGCCGGCCGACGCCGAGGCCACGTGCGTCCGGATCGACCCACAACCGCTTGATCTCGGGCGGCTTCTTGCCGCCCGCCTTGAGCGAGCCTGCGCCGATCGGCTTCCCGTCGAGGTACGCCACGAGGACGACTCCGCGCGGGGGACGCACGTCATCGAGCGCGTACGTGCGGCTGCGACCTTCATCGAAGCCGCCGGTGAATCGCCGATCGAGCTCGGCGAAGTACGCCTCCAGACAACGCACCGCGTCGGGATGCGAGGGATCGACCGACACGATCGTCACGAGCGCTGCGGTGAGCAGCCGCTCGACGCGTGCCATCGATTCGACCAGCTGCAATCGCTGCTGCTCATCGAGAGGCTCGAGCAGCGACCGAGCGAGAGCGTCGCTCCGGCGGTCGAGCAACGCGCGCTCCGATCGGCCTCGCGCGGTGAGTCGAGCGGTGCGGACGCGCCGGTCGCGGTCGTCGCGTTCGACCACGACGAGGTCGTCGCGCTCGAGCGCGCGGAGCACCCGGCTGAGGTAGCCCGAGTCGAGGTGGAGTCGCGTGCGGAGCGAACGGATCTCGGTCCCGTCGCGTCCGATCTCCCAGAGCACACGCGCTTCGCCGAGCGCCCGCGCCCGCCCGAGGTACTCGTCGGTCAACGCGCCGACGCGCTCGGTCACGGTTCTGTTGAAGCTGCGCACCGTCTGGACGCCGGACGACTCCTCGTCCATCCCGACCACCTCTCTGACTATAGTCAGATATCATCGCCGGCGACTTCGAGCTCGTCGTCAAGCGGCGTGCTCCTCGCGCCGCTGCGGCGGTCATCGGTCAGAATCGCGTCGATGGCTTCACTCGACGATGTCGTACGCCTCGCTCAGCCCGAGGCATTCCTGGCGATCGTGTCGACGGTCCGTTCGGACGGCACGATCCAGTCCTCCCTGGTCAACGCGGGTGTGATGACCCATCCGCTGACGGGTGCGAACGTCGTCGCGTTCGTCACCTACGGACCTGTGAAGCTCGCAAACCTTCGCGCACGCCCGCAGGTGACCGTCGCGTTCCGGTCCGGCTGGCAGTGGATCGCCGTGGAAGGGACCGCCGACATCATCGGTCCCGACGACCCGCACCCCGAGGTCGACGACGAGCGCTCTCGCCTCCTGCTGCGCGAGGTGTTCTCGGCGGCTGGCGGCACGCACGACGACTGGGACGAGTACGACCGCGTGATGGCACGGGACCGCCGCGCCGCCGTGTTCGTCACGCCGACGCGGATCTACTCGAACGCCGGCAGCTGAGCGTGATCGTCACCGCGTGACGCTGGCCGGGCTCACGATCCTGAACGACTCGGTGCGCACCCACTCCCGGTAGGTCTCCGGGCCGATCAGGTCGCGGAGCACCCGTGTCTGTGAGTCATGTGCCGCGAGCGCCGCGAGCTTCACGTTCAGCAGATGGTTCGGCAGGACGACGCTCCGCGCCTCGTCTTCGGGAGTGCGCGGCGGACTGGGCTGTTCGGACCAGATGCCGATCCGCTCGTTCACCTCCGCGAACCGCTCGTGGAACCCCACCGTCTTGGTGGCGTACCAGAGCTCGGCGCTCGGTCGGACGGCCGCCCACGCCTCAGTGACCCACTGGCTCACTGCGCGATGGTCGGGATGTCCGGTGATCCCGTCCGGCCCGAACGTCACGATGCGATCGGGCGCGACGTCGGCGATGTGATCGGCGATCGCCGGGGCGCCGTCTCGCGCGTCGCACGTCCCGTCTTCGAAGCCGAGGAGGCGCAGCTCGTGCACGCCGAGCCTCGCAAGGCTGGAGCAGAGCTCACGATGACGGCGAGGACGCAGACGCGCCGGTGGCCACAAAAGTGGGTCGCTCGTGCCGTGCTCTCCCAACGTCGCGGTCACGACGACGACCCGATCGCCGCGCGCAGCAGCCTCCGCCATCAAGCCGGCGGACAGGTACGCCTCGTCGTCGGGATGCGCCCACACACCGAGCATCGTCTGGCGGGTCACGTCGTCACGCTCGCTTCCAGGCCGCTGATCGCCTCGACCTCGTCCGCCAGGGCCGAGGTGAGCGTCGACATGAGGCGCGCGATCTCGGCGTCGTCCCACTCGTGGCTCGCGATGCGGTCGACCACGTCGAACAAGGGCTCGGACAGCCGATCACGCGTGGACTGGTACTCGTCCAGCGCGGCGTCCATGGAGGCCTCGCCGGAGTGCGCGCCAGCCACCGCCCGGGCGAGCAGCTCCGCGTCACGGAAGGCATCGGTGAGGCCGTGCACCCCGATCGGGTCCGTGAAGCAGGCCGCGTCGCCGACGAGCGCCCAGCCCGGGCCCCACGATTGGCGGATGTAGCCGCGGTGGCCGGTCCACGTCCGAGCGAACGCACGCGGCGTCGCCTTGCTCAGCCGCGCCGCGAGGTCGGGCGCCCCCTCGGCGATGACGTCCTCGATCAGGCCGACGCCGCCGATGCCGATGCGGCCCGGCGATCCTGCGGCGAACACGCAGACCTCACCACCACTCGTCGGGATGATGCCGGAGCACGCGTTCGGCCGGAACGTCCACTCGTAGCCGTCGGTCTCGAGATCTGACCAGTAGCCGTAGGTCATCGCACTGAGGTGGCGGCCGACACGGGTCGACTTCGCCTGCACCCGATCCGCGATCGTCGACCCGACACCGTCGGCGCCGATCACGAGCGGCGCGCGCAGCTCGCTCGCGTCGTGGCCGTCGGTGCGCACTCCGATGACTCGGGCGCCCTGCAGCATGACGTTGGTGACGCTCGTGCCGTAGCGCACGTCGGCGCCCGCGTCGATGGCCGCGCGCACGAGCAACCGGTCGAGCACCGTCCGGCGCGGGGCGTACAGCGCGTCGACGCCTCCCGACGGTCGGAGGCTGATCACCCGGACGTCGTTGCCGAAGCGGAAGGTGGAGCGGCGCACCGGCGGTGTGCCCGCCGCGATCACGTCGTCGAGCAACCCCCAGCGGCGGAGCTGCAGGACCCCGCCCCGCAAGAGCGCGTGCGTCGAGCGCGGATCGGACATCGGGTGACCGCGGTCGAGCAGCAGGGTCCGCACTCCCTGGCGAGCGAGCAACATGGCGGTCGCGGCACCCGCCGCGCGAGCACCGACGACGATGACGTCGGGTGCTCCAGAGCTGTGTGATGCAGAGCTGTGTGATGCAGACATGTGCGCACCGTACGGAGCGCTCCTTCCCGGTCCCTTCCTTCCGTCGACTGCGAGAAGGAAGGTCAGAGGAAGACTGTCATTCGAAGATCAGGAAACCTTCATGGATCTCGCCGGTGCCCGCCGTACAACTGCGCCATGACGACGAACCGCGTGCCCACCCTTCGCGTCGCGCTCCTGGGCCGCTTCGATGTGACTGTCGACACGGTGCCTGTCGCGGAGACCCACTGGGCTCGCCGCCATGCGGCCGCGCTCGTGAAGGTGCTCGCGATGGCCCCCGGCATGCGACTCCACCGCGAGCAAGTGCTCGACCTGCTGTGGCCGGACGACACGATCGACGATGCCGCTCCGAAGCTGCACAAGGCTGCCCACTTCGCGCGCCGGGCCATCAACGTCGCGAACGCGGTGGTGCTTCGCGGCGACACCGTGGCCCTGAGCCCCGACTCCCCCGCGACGGTCGACCTCGTCGAGTTCGAGGAGCTGTCCCGCCGCGCACTCGCGGAGAACGACGCTGCGGCCGCACGTGCAGCGATCGCGCTCTACGCCGGCGAGCTCCTCCCCGACGATCGCTACGAGGAGTGGGCCGAGGAGCGACGCGAGCAGCTCCGGCTTCGCCATCTCGCCCTTCTCAGGCTCGACGGGCGGTGGGAGGCGGTCGTCGATCTCGACCCGAGCGACGAGGTCGCGCACGTCGCGCTGATGCGGCGCCACGCGTCGAACGGCGATCGGCACGCGGCGCTTCGCCAGTTCGAGCGCATGGACCGAGCGCTGCGGCGCGAGCTGGGTGTCGCTCCGGGCCGCGACGCGGTCGTGCTCAGGGATCGCCTGCTCGCCGAGCAGGACGTCGTGGTCGCTCGCGAAAGCGAGCTGATCGGCCGAGAGCCCGAGATCGGGACCGCTGAGCGCGCGCTGCTCGACGCTGCGTCGGGGAGGGGACGCACCCTGTTCGTGAGCGGACCGCCTGGGGTCGGCAAGAGCGCGTTCCTCGACGCCCTGGCGATCCGCGCACGTGAGCTGAGCTTTCGCCTCGGTCACGGGACGTCCGCTCCCGCCGAAGGAGCGTGGCCCTACGCGCCGATCGTCGAAGCTCTCGCCGACATGTGCCGTCGGCACCCGACCCTCCTCGACGGCCTCGGCGACGATCATCGTGACGAGATCGACCGCGCCCTGTCGGGCACAGAGCTCCCGTGGGGCGGCGGCAGCTCTCATCAGCGGCTGTTCGTCGCCGTCGCCGAGCTCGTTCGGCTCGCCTCCGCGACGCACGGTCTCCTCCTCACGATCGATGACGCGCACGAGGCGGACGACGCGACGCTGCGACTGCTGCACTACCTCTCACGCTCGACCGCCTCGGAGCGGGTGTGCATCGTGCTGGCCCATCGCTCGGCCGCGGTCGGAGAGACGTTCGCCGAGACGCGCCACAGCCTGACCGATCGCCACGGCGCGGAGGTCATCGAGCTCACCCCCCTCGACGAGGCGGGCATCGCGCGCCTCGTCGGCCGTCACGTCATCGATCCCACGACCGAGCAGATCGGGCACATCGCAGCACTGAGTCGCGGCATCCCGTTCGCCGCATGTGAGCTCGCGCGGAGGGCGGCTGTCGAGCCCGAGTGGGCGCAATCCCTCGACGCCAACATGGTGACCGGGATCGATCCAGCGACTCGTGAGATCCTGCAGCGCGTCGCGATCCTCGGCGCGAGCTTCGACACCGACGAGTTCGTCGGGCTCTCGGGCGTCGCCGAGGACTTGGCGTTCGACCATCTGGACCGAGCCCTCGCGGCCCTCGTCATCGAGCCGTCGAGCAACGGGTATCGGTTCCGGCACGGGCTCATCCGCGAGGCGCTGCTCGACGACGTGCCGCCGCATCGGCGTCGGCGCATCCACCGCGACGCAGCGGACCGCCTCGTCGAGCTCGGTGCATCCGCGGGACGCGTCGCGCACCACTTGCTCGAGGCGGGCGAGGCGGGCCGAGCCGTGCCCTACCTGCTGCGCGCCGCCGAGACCGACGCAGCGATCGGCGCATACAAGGACGCACTCGCGCTCATCGATGCGGTGCGTCCCCACGCGACGGGTGCACATCGCACGACCGCTCTGTCGCTGCGCGGCGACCTGCTCAACGCGTTGGGCGACCCGATGGCTGCGGCTGCATACCGCGAGGCGCTCGACGGGGCCGACGACGAGACCGCTCGTCGACTGCGCGTGCGCCTCGCCCGCACGTCCCTGATGGCCGGCGACCTCGACACGGCGGCCGCCGCGCTCAGCGGGCTCGACCTCGACGGCGGGCCCGAAGACGCTGAGATCCTCCTCACACGCGGGAAGCACGCGTACTTCACGTCAGACTTCGAGATGGCGCGGCTCGCGAGCGAAGAGGCCCAGAGCCTCGTGCTCGCGGGAGAGCGCAACTGGCAGGTGCTCGACCTCGTCGCCCTCCAGGGGATGCTCGCGCACCGTTCCGGAGGATGGTTCGACCGCATGCGGCTCGAGCTGCGACGCACGCGCGAGAACCCCGAGATCGCGAATGCGATCTTCGACGGCTACTTGTGCCCCGCGGAGTACATGCTCTACGGCCAGTCCTCGTACGCCGAGGTCATCGCCCTCGCGCGCGACCTCCAGAAGACGGCCCGACGCAGCGGGGCGCTCCGCGCGGCAGCCTTCGCATCTGCTCTGATCGGTGAGGCAGCGCTGCTCTCGGGTGACCTCGATCTCGCCGCGGCCGAGCTCATCGAGGCCAGCGAGCTCCACCGCGACCTCGGTTCGGCGGGAGGGCAGGCGCATTCGCTGCAACGGCTCGCCGAGGTGCGCATCGCACAGGGCGATCGCGTCGAGGCGACGCAGCTCGCGCAGCAGGCGCTGCCGCTCGCGCGCTCGTCGATGATCGCGAAGCACCTCCTCCAGCGGGTCTTCGGCACGATGATCACTGCGGCGCGCAGCCCGCTCGAAGCCCGAGTCATCGTCGACAAGGCCGAGTCCACACTCGGCTGGGACGATGCGTGCGCGTTCTGCCAGATCATGCTGTCGGTGCCCGCCGCGATCGCGTGCGCACGGGCCGGCGACCTCAGCCACGCTCGACGCCATCTCGACGTCGCCGAGCGTTCAGCGCTCCTCTGGCAGGGGACGTCGTGGGAGGCGGCGACGATGGAGGCTCGCGCCGCAGTCGCACGGGCGAGCGGCGATGCGCAGGCAGCCTGTCGCGAGCTGCACGCGGCGACGCGGGTGTTCCGCCGGACGGGTCAGCCTCTCGACGCCGAGCGCGTCGAGCTCGCGCTCACCGCCGGCTGCTGACCCCACGCCCTTGCGGGATCGGGCAATCGGGGTGCACGTGCGTGCCCCAGCTGCCCGATCCCGCGGTGCTTGCCTCACTCGGGCGGGGCGAACAGCTCGAGTGCGATGTTGTCGGGGTCGCGGAACGACAGCCCTGAGCCGTAGCCAGCGTCCTTGATCTCGCCGTGCGCGATGCCCAGCGAGTCGAGGCGCTTGCCCCATTGCACGAGCTCGTCGCGGGTGGCGACGCCGAACGCGATGTGGTCGAGGCCGGGACGACGCTCGTCGAACTGCTCGCGGGTCGCGAGGTCCGGGAAGCCGTGCAGGCCGAGCAGCGTCGTACCGACCGAGTACACGATGTGGCGGAACGGGCCGGTGTCTTCGTCGAGCACCGGGGCGACGCCGAGCACCTTGGTGTAGAAGGCCTCGCTTCGGTCGAGGTCGGTCACCGTCACGGCGACGTGTGTGATGGATGGCATGGTCTCGGAGATGGCCACGTCTGTCCTCCTTGTGTGGCTAGTTGCGTTGTCGACAGGGACCGTACGAACCGACCCTTCTCTCGGCCTTCCGCCGACGCACAAAGCCCGGGTAGGAACGGCGAGGGTCTCGTAGCCTGCGCCCATGACGATCATCCGCACGGTCGAAGAGCTCGATGCGCTCTACGACATCCCGGTGGCCACGTCGATCACGAAGGAGATCGACCACCTCACCCCGTTGCACTGTGAGTACGTCGCCGCCTCGCCGTTCGTGATCGTCGCGTCGTCCGGCCCGGGCGGGCTCGACTGCTCACCTCGCGGGGATCCCGCGGGATGGGTGCGCGTCGTCGACGAGCGCACGCTGATGCTCCCCGACCGTCGCGGCAACAACCGGCTCGACACGCTCCGCAACATCGTCGTCGACCCGCGGATCGCCCTCCTGTTCCTCGTCCCGGGCGTCGGCACCACGCTGCGAGTCAACGGCACCGCGGTGATCACCACCGACGCCGATCTCCGCGAGTCGTTCACGATGCAGGGCAAGGTGCCCACGAGCGTGATCGTCGTGACGACGACCGCTGTCTACACGCAGTGCCCGAAGGCGCTCATCCGGTCCAAGCTCTGGGATCCGGGCGAGCACCGCGACCAGAGCGAGCTGCCCTCGAGCGGTCAGATCCTGGAATTCCTCACCAACGGGGAGTTCGACGCCGCCGCCTACGACGCCGCCTATCCGCAGCGCGTGAAAGAGACGATCTACTGACCGAACAACCGGCGCGCGTTCGACGTGAGCAGGTCGAGCGGGTCGTCGCCGAGCGCGGTGGACGTCTCGATCGCTCCTCGCATCATGGCCACAGCAGGCTCCGGGGTGAACGGGTAGTCGCTCCCATAGAGCACGCGGCTTGCATCCGCGATGCCGAGCAAGCCCCGCAACGCTTGTTCGGTCCGCGGACCGGCGAGGTCGTAGTGGAACCGGTCGAGGTAGGTGATCGCTGATTCCGCCGCGCAGGTGCGATCCGGGGTGAGCATGCGCACCGCGTCGATGCGCGCGCCGATCGCCGGGAGCGCGCCGCCCCCGTGCGGGATGATCCACCGGATGTTCGGGCAACGGTCGAGCGTGCCCGAGTAGATGAGGTTCGCGACCGCGCGGGTCGTGTCGAAGATGAACTCGAGCACCGGTCCGGGCACATCGAGGAGCGACAGCTGGCAGCAGAGCGGCGAGGTCGGGTGGACGAACACGATCGCGCGTCGCCGATCGAGCTCGTCGAACACCGGATCGAGCACGGGATCGCCCAGGTAGACCTCGCCGTGGTGGGTGAGCACCCCGATGCCGTCGAGGTGCAGCTCGTCGAACGCACGCGTGATCTCGGCGAGGCTCGCATCGACGTCGGGAAGCGGAAGCGTCGCGAAGCTGCCGAACCGGCCGGGATTGTTCGCGATCAGCTCCGCCGCGGCATCGTTCGCGAGCCGCGCGATCTCGGTTGCATCAGAGCCTTCGAAGGCAACGCCCGGGCTCGAGATGGAGAGGTACGCGCGATCGATGCCGATCGTGTCGAGGAGCCCCAGTGCTGCCGACTCGGACCAGTCCGGCATCCGCGCGATGCCGTCCGGCGGCTTGGCTCCCGCACGCTCGTAGGCAGCGCGATATGCGGCAGGGAGGAAGTGATGGTGGACGTCGATGAGGCCGTCGGAAGCCATCGGCTGACGCTAGGGCAGGATGCGGCTACCGAAGGCCGGAGATCAGCAACGAGAAAGCCTCGTCCACGGTGGGCGCCATCGGACGTGTCCGGTCGCTCGCGAGCCATGCATTGTTGGCGACGCGGATCGCGGCACCTGCGCACGCGGCAATGAGCGCTGGTCGCATGTCGCGAGCAGGATCGACGGAGAGGCGCTCCGCGATCAGCGGGACGAGAGCCGCCTCGAGGAGGACGTGCTGCTCCTGGCGGCGATGTTGGAGCGATGGGGTCGACAGCAACAGCTCGACGCGGGTGCCGTCGTCGTCAGCATCGTGTTCGTAGGTCGCTGCGAGCTCGAGCGTGACGGCTCGGATGGACTCGATCACCGGCTCGCTCGCCGGACGCTGCGCGAACGCAGAGCGGACGTCGTCGAGGATCTCGCGGATGTCGTGGAGCACGACATCTTCCTTCGACGCGAAGTACCGATAAAAGGTGCGGTGCGAGACCTCCGCCGCGGCGCCGATCTCGTCGACGGTCACCGCGTCGAAGCCCCGCTCGCGGAAGAGCCGCATCGCAACGCGCTCGATCTCGGCCCGGGTGCGCTCCTTCTTCCTCTCGCGCAGCCCCGTCGGATGCGATGCCATGTGACCAGCATACGGCCACGATGGGAACTTCGTGACACGCGTGTCAAGTGCACATTGTGACGGATACGCTCGATCCGATGTCTCGCTTCCTGTACCGCCTGGGTCGCACGTGCGCCCGCAACCGCAAACGGGTCGTGCTCATCTGGGTCCTGGCGGTCGCGGCGCTGTTCGCGGGCGGCAAGGTCGCGGGCGGCGAGATGAAGGACAAGTTCACCGTGCCCGGCGTCGAGTCGCAGCGAGCCACCGACCTCCTCGAGGCATCGTTCGCCTCACAAGCGGGCGCGTCGGCGCAAGTCGTCTTCCACACGACCAATGGAACGCTCTCCGATCCCGAGAACGCGGCCGCGATCGGTCAGACGCTCGACGCGCTCGGCCAGCTCAAGCACGTCACAGTGCCGCCGCCCGCGGCGACGCTGATCCGGTCTGCGGACGACACCATCGGGCTCGCGACCGTTCGGTACGACAGCGGGTCGCGCGGGCTCCCGAGCGACACCTACGCCGAGCTCAAGTCCGCGGTCGGTCCGGCACGCGACGCGGGCATGCAAGTCGAGTTCGGCGGCGAGATCCCCCAGATGGCCGAGCGACGGCCCCCGTCGAGCGGGGAAGGCGTCGGCCTACTCGTCGCGATGGTGATCCTCCTGGTGGCGTTCGGCTCGGTGATCGCGATGGGGCTGCCGATCGGCACCGCCCTCGCCGGCCTCGGGGCCGGCATCGCGCTGATGACGTTCATGGCCGCGTTCATCGACCTCCCATCCACGACCGAGGCGTTGGCCACGATGATCGGGCTCGGCGTCGGCATCGACTACGCCCTGTTCATCATCACGCGCCACCGCGCTGGCTTGCAGCGCGGGCTCACTGTGGAAGACGCGATCGGACGCGCGATCGCGACGGCCGGCCAGTCAGTCGTCATCGCCGGCGGCACGGTGATCATCGCGATCATGGGGCTCGCCGTGGCGGGCATCCCGGCCGTGACGTACATGGGTTTCGGCGCCGCGCTCGTGGTCGCGATCATGGTGGTGGCCGCGCTCACGCTGCTCCCTGCGCTGATCGGCTTCGCCGGGCGCAACATCGACAGGTTCGGCATCCCGGGGATGCGCCGCGTGAGCGAGAACCGGGCGCGCAACGACGACGGCCGCTACCACGGCTGGGCACGGTGGGCGCATCACGTGTCGTCTCACCCGGTCGCGTACCTCGTCGGCGGGCTCACCGTCGTGCTCGCGCTCGCCGCGCCGATGCTGAGCATGCGGCTCGGTCAGACCGATGCGAGCCAGAACCCGACGAGCTCCACGTTGCGCCGCAGCTATGACCTCCTCGCCGAGGGCTTCGGGCCCGGGTTCAACGGCCCGCTGGTCCTCGCGGTCGACCTTCCCGCGACGAACCACGACGCCGCGCTCGCCGCGCTCGAGCAGGCGGTGAAGGCCGATCCGAACGTCGCGCAAGTCTCGGCTCCGATCGTCGGTCCCGAGGGGGACGTGGCGGTCATCCAGGTGACGCCGAAGACCGGCCCGCAGGACGAAGCCACGACGCAGCTCGTCAACCGGCTCCGCGGTGAGGTGCTGCCTGCCGCCGTCGCGGACTCGGGCGGACACGTCTATGTCGGCGGTCAGACAGCGGTGTTCATCGACATGAGCGAACGGGTCGCGAGCCGACTTCCGCTGTTCATCGGCTGCGTCGTCGGGCTCTCGTTCATCTTGCTGATGATCGTGTTCCGGTCGATCCTCGTGCCCGTGAAGGCCGCGATCATGAACCTGCTGTCGATCGCAGCCGCCTACGGAGTCGTGGTGCTCGTGTTCCAGAAGGGCTTCGGTGGGAGCCTGCTCGGCGTCCACGAGTCGCTGCCGATCGTGAGCTTCATCCCGATGTTCATGTTCGCGATCCTGTTCGGCCTCTCGATGGACTACGAGGTCTTCCTCCTGAGCCGCATCCGCGAGGAGTACAACCGCAGCGGTGACAACACCGAGTCGGTCATCATCGGCATCACCACGACGGCACGCGTCATCACGTGTGCCGCCCTCATCATGATCTCGGTCTTCGTCAGCTTCGTCCTCGGTGGTGAGCCCACCATCAAGATGATGGGCGTCGGCCTCGCCACCGCGGTGTTCGTCGACGCGACGTTGATCCGCCTCGTGCTCGTCCCGTCGACGATGAAGCTGCTGGGCGACGCGAACTGGTGGTTCCCGAGGTGGCTCGATCGGCTCGCGCCGAACATCGACATCGAGGGTGAGGAGTGGCTGCCCGCTCCTGAGCACGAGGACGACCTCGCACCACGCGAGCTCGAGCTCGAGCCCGTCTGATCGTTCAGCTGGTCAGAGCGTCGGCACCTCGACGTGCCGGCCGAAGACGTCGGCGAGAGCGCCCATGACCTCGCCCAACGTCGCGTAGGTCGACACCGCATCGACGAGCGCTGGCATGAGGTTGCGCTCGGGGTCGGTCGCTTCGTCGCGGAGGCGCGCGAGCGCGGCGGCGACCGCGTCGGCGTCGCGTTCCTGACGCACGCGTTCGAGCCGCTTGCGCTGGCGATCTTCGTCCTCGTTCGTGATCGTGAGCACCGGGATCACGTCGTCGTCGTTGCCCTCGGTGAACCGGTTCACGCCGACGATCGTGCGACGACCTTCGTTGAAGCGCCGTTCGAGGTCGTAGGCCGAGTCGGCGATGTGGCGCTGGAACCAATTCTCCTCGATGCCGGCGAGGCAGCCTTCGAGCATCGATCCACCGCCGAGCCGCTCGATCTCGGCGAACAGCTGCTCGGCCTCTCGCTCCATCTCGTCGGTGAGCGCCTCGACGAACCAGGAACCGCCGAGCGGGTCCGCGACGTTCGCGACGTTCGTCTCGTGCGCGATCACCTGCTGCGTGCGCAGGGCGATGCGGGCGGCCTTCTCGGTCGGGAGCGCGAGCGCCTCGTCCATCGAGTTCGTGTGGAGCGACTGTGTGCCGCCGAGCACCCCGGCGAGCGCCTCGATCGCCGTGCGGACGATGTTGACCTCGGGCTGCTGCGCGGTGAGCGACACGCCCGCGGTCTGCGTGTGGAAGCGCAGCTGCATCGAACGCTCGCTCTGCGCGCCGTAGCGCTCCTTCATCCAGCGAGCCCAGACCCGCCGCGCCGCGCGGTACTTGGCGATCTCCTCGAAGAAGTCGATGTGCGCGTTGAAGAAGAACGAGAGCCGCGGCGCGAACGCGTCGACGGCGAGCCCCGCTTGCAGCGCGAGCTCCACGTACGCGAACCCGTTCGCGAGCGTGAAGGCGAGTTCCTCAGCGGCCGTCGAGCCCGCCTCGCGGATGTGGTAGCCGGAGATCGAGATCGAGTTCCACCGAGGCATCTCGGCGGCGGTGAACGCGATGACGTCGCGCACGAGGCGCATCGAGGGCCTCGGAGGAAAGACGAACTCCTTCTGCGCCTGGTACTCCTTCAGGATGTCGTTCTGCAGGGTGCCACCCAGCTTCGAGCGTGGCACTCCCGCCTCCTCCGCCTGTGCGACGAACATCGCGAGCAGCACGGCGGCCGGGGAGTTGATGGTCATCGACGTGGTGATCGCACCGAGGTCGATGCCGGAGTAGAGATCTTCCATGTCTGCGAGCGAGTCGATCGCGACCCCACACCGCCCGACCTCGCCGAGCGCCATCGGGTCGTCGGAGTCGATGCCGAGCAACGTCGGCATGTCGAATGCCGTCGACAAGCCGTCGCCCCCGGCTTTGATGATCTCCTTGAACCGCCAGTTCGTGTCGTCGGCCGTGCCGAAGCCCGCGAACATGCGCATCGTCCAGAGCTTCGAGCGATACATCGATGCGTGTGGTCCGCGCGTGTACGGGTACTGGCCGGGGAACTCGCCGTCGTCTGGTCCGTACACCGCGTCGAGCGGGATCCCCGACATGGTCGTGAAGTCGCTGTCGCGCAGCTTCGACGCGGCGTACGCCTCTTCCCACAGCTCGCGGTTGGTCGGCATGGCCGCAGAATACTTTGATGTCCAAGTAAATGTGTGCAGGAGGACGAAGTGAGCTCTCGGCAGCCCCTGGCCAGCGATCCGATCGAGCTCGCACGCGCCAACTGGGTGGCGCACGGCTGGGCGGAGGCGGCCGAGGGGATGGCGTTCGTCACCTCGATCATGCGGGTGCAGCAGGCGTACCTCGCCCAGATCGAAGCGTTGCTGCGGCCCTCCGGCCTGACGTTCGCCCGGTTCGAGGTGCTCCGCCTCCTCGCCTTCAGCCGGCGCGGCGCGCTGCCGGTCGGCAAGGTGGGTGAGCGCCTCCAGGTGCATCCCGCGAGCGTGACGAACGCGGTGCAGCGACTCGAAGCCGATGGGCTCGTGGTGCGCAAGACGAACCCAGCCGACGGGCGCAGCGTCCTGGCCGAGATCACCCCCGCGGGCCGCACGCTCGTCGCCGAGTGCACCGAGACGCTGAACAGCGCGGTGTTCACCAAGGTGCCGATCTCTCGTGCCGAGCAACGCCAGGCGTCCGTCGCGCTCACCGGCATCCGCAAGGCCTTCGGCGACTTCGCCTGACCCTCCCCCCCCCGGCGAGATTGATGAATTGGGCGCGTCATGCCCACCCCGAATCATCAATCTCAGTGGGCGTGGGAGGCTCGGCGAGTGACGGCGATCGAGCAACGCAGCGTGGTGGCGGTGACAGGGGCGGCGGGCTTCGTCGGGGGCCACGTGGTGCAGGAGGCGCTCGCTCGCGGGCATCGGGTGCGGGCCTGCGTGCGCGACGCGGACGACGACAGCAAGGTCGGCTTCCTGAAGCACATGCACGCGCACGCGTCCGGTCGCCTCACGCTCCACAACGCCGACCTCGACGAACCGGGCTGCTTCGATGACATCTTCCGGGGATGCGACGCCGTCGCGCACGTGTCGCACGTGAGCACCTACGACGACCCCGACTATGTGCGCCGTACCTGCGACCACATCATCGAGAGCGTCGAGTCGTCCGGCTCGGTCCGCCGGGTCGTCGTGACGTCGAGCTTGGCGGCGATCATCTCGGAAGCCGACATCACCGAGCTCATCCGCCGGCCGATCGTCGACGAGGACCGCGAGCCCGACGAGTCGAGTCCCAAGCGCACGCCCGGGCGAGGTCAGGGGTACTCGATCGGCAAGGTCATCGCGCAGCA
>DATKAS010000153.1:0-17146 GCA_035497855.1 Acidimicrobiales bacterium | reverse complement strand
CGACAGCCGCTGCCCACACCTCCGCGCCGCCGAGTTTCTTGATCAGCCAGCTCGCGTCGGGTGCGGTCTCGGTGTCGTTCCACAGCTTCGCCGGACGCACCGGATCGCCGCGTTCGTCGGTTGCGACCATCCCGTGCTGCTGTCCCGCGACCGACAAGGCGGCAACCTCCGGTGCGTCCGCCTCGGCCCATGCCGTCTGGAACGCTCGCCACCAGGCGTTCGGGTCCTGCTCGCTGCGGGGAGGCGACGTGAGCGGATGGCGAGCGCGACCCGACGACACCCGCGCGCCA
The DNA here is from genome assembly GCA_035497855.1 of Acidimicrobiales bacterium. Lineage (GTDB taxonomy): Bacteria > Actinomycetota > Acidimicrobiia > Acidimicrobiales > DATKAS01 > DATKAS01. The sequence continues at coordinate 16,856 of DATKAS010000153.1, read as the reverse complement.
GTGTCCGCATCGCGGATCTCGACCTTCGTCGACTGGGTGGACGAGTCGATGCCGGCGACCAAGGCCATGTGCCCCATTGTCACCCAGATCGGCCGGTGCACCGGCCGGGCCGCCGGGGCATGATGCGGCGGGGTCAAATCCGAAAGGACGTGCGCGATGCAGCTGGGAATGGTCGGTCTGGGCCGCATGGGAGCAGGGCTGGTCGGGCGCCTGACCAAGGCGGGGCACGACTGCGTCGGCTTCGACCCGAACCCTGCCGCCGTCAAGACAGTCGTCGACGGGGGCGCGGAGGGCGCCGACTCGATGGCGGACCTGATCAAGAAGCTCGACAAGCCACGCGCGGTGTGGCTCATGGTGCCTGCTGCGATCACGGGAAGGCTCGTCGACGAGGTCGCGGAGCTCATGGATCCGGGCGACATCGTCATCGACGGTGGCAACAGCTACTACCGCGACGACGTCGATCGTGCCGCGAAGCTGAAGCCCAAGGGCATCCACTACGTCGACGTCGGCACGAGCGGCGGCGTGTTCGGCCTCGAGCGCGGCTTCTGCTTGATGATCGGTGGTGACGACGAGACGGTGCAGCACCTCGATCCGATCTTCAGGACGATCGCGCCTGGCGTCGAGTCGGCCGAGCGCACACCGGGTCGCACGGGCGAGCCGACGCCCGCCGAGAACGGGTACCTGCACTGCGGGCCACCGGGTGCGGGCCACTTCGTGAAGATGGTGCACAACGGCGTGGAGTACGGGCTCATGGCGGCGTACGCCGAGGGCCTGAACATCATCAAGAACGCCGACGTCGGGCTGAAGGAGCACGAGGTCGACGCGGAGACCACGCCGCTGCGCGAGCCGCAGTACTACCAGTACGAGATCAACGTGGCCGACGTCGCCGAGGTGTGGCGGCGCGGCAGCGTCGTGGCGTCATGGCTGATCGACCTCGCTGCCGCGGCATTCGTTGCCGACCCCACGCTCGAGCACCTGCACGGCCGCGTGTCCGACTCCGGCGAGGGCCGGTGGACTGTGCTCGCCGCGGTGGACGAGGGCGTGCCGAGCCACGTGATCAGCGCGTCGCTCTACGACCGCTTCGAATCACGCGAGAGCGCGCTGTTCGCGAACAAGATCCTCTCGGCGATGCGCGAGCAGTTCGGCGGCCACGCCGAGAAGTCGGGCTGACCCTCAGGGGTTGCGCTTCGGTGGGCCCGCGGAGGTGAAGCGTGCGTCGGGCGGGTCGACCGCCCACGCCGCATCGCCGCCCCACGCGTCGTCGTAGACGAGCTCGCGGATCGGTCGTCGTCGCACTGGGCCGTGATGACCCTGCGGTCTGCCGAGCGTGATCGTCGCACTGATCGCCACCCCGTCGGGGATGCCGAGCAGCTCGCGCAGCTCGGGCTCGACGAACGCGTGCCAGCCCGTGAGGGCGCCGCCGTAGCCGAGCGCCCGTGCCGCCAGCAGCAGGTTCTGGCACGCCGGGTAGACCGACGCGCCCTCGGTGTAGTGCACATCGCGGTACCGCACGAGGCACGCGAGCACGACGACAGGGATCTCCTCGAAGTGGTCGACGTAGTGCTGCATCGCTCGCGCCATGCGCGCTTTCGGCGAGCTGTCGTCGCGGCCGGTGCCTTCCTCGTAGCCGTCGCTCGCGACCTTCGCCGACCATCCCGCACGGAACGCGTTGCCGAGCAGTCGCTTCGCCTCTCTCGCCCTCGGACCGTCGCGCAGCACGAGGAAGCGGAATGGCTGGCGGTTGCTTCCGGACGGTGCGCGAGATGCGGCGAACATGATCGTGGCGAGGTCGTCCTCGGGGATGGGGTCGGCCGTGTACCTGCGGATCGCGCGGGTGGTCGCGATGCCTTCGAGCAATGAGATCACGCCTGATCTTCGCCCATGCGAGAGTGAGGCGTGGCTGTGCTTCGCATCGCACTCGTGCAGCTGCCGGCGGGCGCGGGCGCCATGACGCCGGTCGGCGAAGCCGCGGCGCTCGGCGCCGACGTCGTGCTGTTCCCCGAGATGTGGAGCACCGGCTACTCGATGGCCGACCTGGCCCTCGCCGAGCGTCTCGACGGACCGTTCGTCGCCAGCGCGCGAGAAGCAGCCGCGCACCACCGAGTCGCAGTCGTCGCGACGTTGCTGGAACAAGTCGACGCAGGGGTGCGCAACACGGCGGTGCTGATCGATCGTGCCGGTGAGGTCCGCCTCGTCTACGCCAAGGTGCACACGTGCGCGTTCGACCTCGAGAGGGTGCTCGAACCGGGTGACGACTTCCCCGTCGCCCTGCTCGAGACCGCGGCTGGGCCGGTCAGTGTCGGCGTGATGATCTGCTACGACCGCGAGTTCCCCGAGTCGGCTCGCGAGCTGATGCTCGGCGGGGCCGAGGTGATCCTCGTGCCCAACGCGTGTGATCTTCCCATCGAGCGTATCGGTCAGCTCCGCTCGCGCGCCTACGAGAACATGGTCGCGATCGCGATGGCGAACTATGCAGGTCCACCGTACGACGGCGGCTCGATCGCGTTCGACGGCATGGTCTGCGAGCCCGACGGCACGTTCCGCGATCAGACGATCATCGAGTGCGGGTCATCGCCCGGCATCGCCATCGCTGCGATCGACCTCGACGCGCTGAGCGCCTACCGGGAGCGCGAGATGTGGGGCGACAAGTGGCGCCGCCCCACCGCGTACCATCGCCTCAGCGGCCGGTGAAATTCCCCGGACGCTTCTCGAGGAACGCGGCGATGCCCTCCTTGAAGTCCGCGCTCCGGAAGAGGGGGAGCAGCTGGAGGAACACGTGGTGCACGTTCTGCTCGAACGTCTCCGTCTCTCCCATGCGCATCATCCGCTTCGTCGCCCGCACGGCGAGCGGGGCGTTCGCGGCGACTTCCGCCGCCAGCGCGCGCGTCGCATCGGCGAGCTGGGTGTCGGGCACGACCTGGTTCACGAGGCCGAGCTCGAGGCACTCCTTGGCCATGAGCGTGCGGCCGGTGAACGCGATCTCGGCCGCCTTCGCGTAGCCGACCATCCGCGGCAGCAGCCAGGTGCCGCCGCTCTCCGGGAGGATGCCTCGCTTGGTGAACGCGGCGGCGAGCTTGGCGGACTCGGCGGCGATGCGGATGTCGCAGCCGAGCGCGATGTCCATGCCGTAGCCCGCGGCGCCGCCGTTCAGCGAGCAGATCGTCGGGGTGTCGACGTTGTGCAGGACGATCGGCGGCGCTTCACGGAGGTCGAGCTCGCCTGGGCTCGCACCGATGTCGCCGAGGCCGCCGACGCTGCCGCTCGACGACTGCGCGGTGAGGTCGAGCCCGGCGCAGAACGCGCGGCCTGCACCGGTGAGCACGATCACGCGAACGTCCGGATCGCGATCAGCCTCGAGCAGCCGGTTCGACAGATCGGTGAGCATCGGGCCCGAGATCGCGTTCATGCGATCGGGCCGGTTCAGCGTGAGGGTCGCGATGTGGTCGGAGACCTCGTACAGGAGCTCGCTCATGTCGACGAACAGTACCGTTCGACCGATGAGCACGAACTCGAGGCCTGTGCCGCAGCCGACGACGTTCGGGGAGATCCCCGGCACCACGACGGTGCTCCTGATCCGTCACGGCCGCTCTGCGGATGTCGTTCCGGGCTCATCCGAGTCCCGCGATCCCGGCCTGCACGACGTCGGCAAGCAGCAAGCAGCGGCGCTCGCGCGTCGACTCGGTGACAAGAAGATCGACGCGGTGTACGCCTCGCACCTGGCCCGCGCCGTCGCGACCGCGCGTCCGCTCGCCGATGCGCGTGGCCTCACCGTGCAGGTCGTCGAGGACTTGCAAGAGGTGCTGCTCGGCGACTGGGGGGAGGGCGAGTTCCGTCGCCGTGCCGCGGCGGCCGATCCCGAATTCCTCGCGGCCATGGCGACCGGTCGGTGGGACGCGATCCCCGGCGCCGAGCGCGACGAGGACCTGCGTGCACGCGTCACCGCCGTCGTGCAGGGAGTCGGCGACAACCATCCCGATCAGACGGTTGCCGTCGTGTCGCACGGCGGTGCCATCAACGCGTGCTTGTGCGGGCTGTTCGGCATCGACCGTTCGCACATGGCGACGATCGAGAACACCAGCATCACCACCGTGACGTTGCGCGCGGGTGCTCCCGCGCGCCTCGTCACGTTGAACGACTGCAACCACCTGTACGACCCGGTGTACGGGCCGAGCGCCTAGTCGAAGATGATCACGCTGCGGGCGACCTCGCCTGCCTTCATCGCCTCGAAGCCCTTGTTGGCGTCTTCGAGCTTGATGCGCGCCGAGAGCAGCTCGTCGAGCTTCAGACGACCCTGCAGGTACATGTCGACGAAGCGCGGCATGTCGTTCTTGAAGTGGTTCGAGCCCATGTTCGAGCCCTGGATCTTCTTCTCGAACAGGAAGTCGACGCCGTGCAGCTCGACCATCGTGCCGACCGGGATCATGCCGATGACCGTCGCCGTGCCACCGTTCTTGAGCATCTGCCATGCCTGCTCGGCCGTCTGCTTCAGGCCGATCGCCTCGAAGGAGTAGTCGACGCCGCCGTCGGTGAGCGACTGCACCTGCTGCACCGCGTCGCCCTTCGAGGCGTCGACGAGATCGGTGGCGCCGAACTGCTCGGCGAGCTTGAGCTTCAGGGGCACCATGTCGACCGCGATCACTCGTGACGCTCCGGCCAGCGCGGCACCTTGCACGCAGTTGAGCCCGACGCCGCCGCAGCCGATGACGGCGACTGTGCTCCCAGCCTGCACGCGCGCGGTGTTGAACACCGCGCCGACCCCGGTCGTGACGCTGCAACCGATCAACGCGGCGCGATCGAGGGGGATGTCCTTCGTGATCTTCGCCACCGCGTTCTGGTGCACGAGCATGTACTCGCCGAACGAGGACAGGTCGAGGAACTGGAACACCGGCTGACCGTTCAGCGAGAGCCGCGGGGTGCCGTCGAAGCCGCGGTTCGTGCTCATCTTCCCGCTGCAGAGGTTGGTGCGGCCGTTGAGGCAGTACTCGCAGTGACCGCAGAACACCGAGAGGCACGTGATGACGTGGTCGCCCGGCTGCACGTAGGTGACGTCCTCACCGACGGCCTCGACGACGCCGGCCGACTCGTGGCCGGGCACCGTGGGGCACGGGTAGGGGTACTTGCCCTCCATGAAGTGGAGGTCGCTGTGGCAGAGGCCCGCGGCGACGGTGCGGATGAGCACCTCGTTGCGCTGGGGCTTGTCGATCGTGACGTCTTCGACGCTGAGCTCGCCCGGGATGGACGTCAGGACGGCTGCCTTCATCGGTGTTCCCCCTCTGTTGACGTGGCTGGTCTCGATTGGCTGGTGGTCGGATTCTTGCCCACTCCAGGGTCAATCGCCCAACGGAGCACGGCCCCACACGGTGAACAGCGGATCGTCGGGCGACGGCCGTCGCTCGTCCATGATCCCGTCGTAGCCGGCCTGCTCGAAGTAGCCCCGCACGATCACCCGGTGCGCTGCGTCGCCGTTGGCGAGCCAGATCGCGACGGCCTTCGTGGGGAAGCACCGGTTCGAGAACGAGACCACGAACGGACCGCTCGGCCGCAGCACGCGCCGCACGTCGGTGAACACTGCGACCGGCTGGGTGAGGTACTGGACGCTCACAGCGCACACCACCGCGTCGAACGACGCGTCGTCGAAGGGCAGGCGGGGGTCGCGGTTCAGGTTGTGCAGGAGGAACGAGTCCAGCTGCGGGTTGTCGGCCATCTCGGTTGCGTTCATCCCGAGGCCGACCACCTCGCCGAGCCCCGTGTACGGCAGATGCGATCGCCACGACGACATCAAGTCGAGCACGCGCCCTCCGGCCGGCAGCAGCTCGGCGTAGGCCTCGCGGAGCGCCTCGATGGCGCCCTCCTCGATGTGGACGACCTTGCGCTCGTACGCGTAGAACGCCTCGTCGGGGCTCGGGTCCATGCGGTCGAAGGGCTCTGAGGGCACCCGGCGACCGTATCGGTGGAGACGCCTAGGGTGGCAGTCGACACAGGAGCACGCATGGCGACTGCCACCCCTTCTCCCACACCGAACCCCGACGCGATGAAGTTCAACCTCGACGTGCGCCTCGGCCAGATGTTCAACGTGACGAGCGCGAGCGAAGCCGAGCAGCCGTTCGCGAAGGCGGTGTTCGCCGCGCCAGGCGTCGTGAGCCTGTTCGGTGTGAACGACTTCGTGACCGTGACGCGATCCGCCGACGCCGAGTGGGAACCGATCATCGCCGCGGTGCAAGAGGCCGCGGCCGCGTACCTCTAGATCACCACTCGATCAGCTGCAGCATCCCGCGTCCGTCGAGCAGCCGGCGCAGCCGTCGGTACGCGTGGAACGGCGGCAGCTGATCGAAGGGCTTGCGCGGCGGATCGACCACGAGGTCGCGGAGGTCGTACGAGAGGCTGTACAGGTTGAGGCGCGACTCGAGCGCGGGGTGCTCGAACAGCTCTGGGTAGGCCTCGTGGATCCAGCGCAGCACGCTGCGGTAGTCGTCGCGGTTGACGCTCGGCGCGTAGTCCGCCGACACGTGCAGCTGAGGATCGGCACAGAAGCGAAGGATGATCTCGAGATCGAGATCAGGGGGACCCGCTCGCGCGAACTCGAAGTCGAGCAGCGCGGTGATCTGGCCATCCTCGTAGAGCACGTTCTCGAAGTGGAGGTCGCCGTGCACCAAGTTCTCGGGCGGCGGGCCGTTCAACGACGCCGCGTTGATGCGGGCCAGGCGCTCGGCCTGGTCGAGCACTCCCTTGTCGACATAGGGGAGCGTTCGGGCGCGGTCGATGACACGAAGCAGGCGGCTCAGTGGGAGCTGATGCGGGCACTCGAGGCTGTCGGGCTCGAGGAACGGCGGGCGGTCGAGCGCCTCGTTGTTCGCTCCGACCTTGATCTGATGCACCTCGCGCAACGCGCCGGCGAGCTGATACACCGCGTCGCGCCGCTCCCCCTCGCGCATCGTCGCCCACGCGCGTGCGAGCACCGTTCCCGAGACACGTCGCATGACGAGCCACTCGCCGAACTCGGCGCGCCCGTAGCTGAGGACGCCGGGATACCGCGCGCCCTCGGGCAGCAGCTGCGCGACCGTCGCCTCGTGCTCGAGCCTGCGCGTGCCCGGATGCGAGCTGATGCGCACGACGTAGTCGCCCGCGTACCAGACCTCGTTCGCGGCGCCGGTGATCCGCTCGAGCGCCGCGGACGTGTCGAGCTGGGCGAGCGTCAAGGCCCGCTTCACTCGTAGCACCGCAGTCGACATCGACAACCCCTCCGGAACGGTCCCGCGCACAGTTTGGCCCGAGAGTGGACCTCATTCAGTGATCGGCATCCACATCCGCGCTCTGAGTGGTGAGCCGCAGTTCACGCGCCGCTCAAGTTCAGGTCTGTCAGCACCGATACCTGGGCCATCGCGGGCGGAAGAGCAGTGAGGCGGATGTGCCTGAACTCGAGAACGCGCGCGGCAAGCGACACGGCGAGAGGCGTCAGAGGCGTCGCCGGGGAGCACCGATGAGCGCCGTCCCCGCTCGGCCGCGGGTCACCTCCGACCTCGCCACCGCGATCGTCCTCACCATCGCGCTCGCCGCTGCGCTCGCGTACTTCGGCATCGCCCGGGACTCACTCGGGATCGGGAGCCGCGCCTCCGCGATCCTGGCGTTGACGGTCTTCGCCGCTGCGGGGAGCGTCGCGCTGTGCTTGAGCTGGCGGCGCCGGACCGACTGGACGCGAGTCGAGACCACGCTCGCCACTCGGGCGGGGCGTGATCCGCTCACGGGCCTCGTCGACCGCGTCGGTCTCACCGAGCGGCTGAGCGCCGGCCTCGGCGCGTCACGGACGCCCACCGCCGCCCGGCCCGCCGTGCTCTTCTGCGACCTCGACCGGTTCCGCCGCATCAACGACACCTACGGGCACGCGTGTGGCGACAACGTGCTCGTCGCAGCGGGGCAGCGCTTCGCGAACGTGCTGCGACCGGGCGACACGATCGGTCGTCTCGATGGCGACAAGTTCGTCGCGATCTGCTCGGTCACCTCGGTAGCCGAGGCCACCTCGATCGCCGAGCGCCTGCTCGGCACGCTGACGAACCCGTTCGCCGTCGGCGGCCACACCGTGCACGTCACCGCGAGCATCGGAGTGGCGGTCGCGGACGGGACGACGGCAGACCCGGAGATCCTCTTGCGCGACGCGGATCACGCGATGACGCGGGCGAAGCGCGAAGGCCGTGAGCGCGCCGTGCTGTTCTCTTCGTCGATGCGGCCACGCACGAGCGTCGGCACCGTCGAGCAGCTCCGAGCTGCGCTCGACGAGGGGCAGTTCCGCCTCGCGTACCAACCGGTGGTGTCGAGCTTCGACGGATCGCTCGTCGGAGTCGAGGCCTTGCTTCGTTGGGATCACCCGCACCTCGGAGTGGTGCAGCCCAACGACTTCATCCCCCAGCTCGAGGAGTCCGGGCTCATCGTCGACGCGGGCACGTGGGTGCTGCGAGAAGCATGCCGCCAGGGTGCCGAGTGGATGCACTCGTTCCCGGACATAGCGCTCCGCGTGACGGTCAACGTCTCTGCTCGCCAGCTCGCCGAACCCGACTTCCGCCAGACCGTCACCGGAGCTCTGAACGCGGCAGGACTTCGCCCACCGCTGCTGTGCCTCGAGCTCACCGAAGGCACGTTGCTCCTCGACACCGTCACGGCGTGGGCGCGCCTCCGTGAGGTGAAGCTCGTGGGGGTCCGCCTCGCGCTCGACGACTTCGGCACCGGCTTCTCGTCGCTCAGCTTCGTGCGCCAGTTCTCGGTCGACATGATCAAGATCGATCGGTCGTTCGTCCAGGGCGTGACGATGAACGTCGAGGACCGCGCGATCGTTGCCGCGGTGGCGGGCCTCGCGAACGGGCTCGGCCTCGAGTGCGTGGCCGAAGGGGTCGAGACGCGCGAGCAGGCCGTCGAGCTGCGCGCCCTTGGCTGTGCCTTGCTGCAAGGTCATCTCTCTGGCCCGCCCGCTTCCCCGGACCAGATCACCTCGCTGCTCGCGGCCCAGGCCGAGCGGGGTGTGACCGTCATGCGCTGAGCGGCCAGACTGCCGCAATGCGCACCCGGGTCACCGATCTCCTCGGCATCGAGCACCCGATCGTCCAAGCCCCGATGGGCTGGATCGCTCGGGCACAGCTCGCGTCAGCGGTCTCCAATGCGGGGGGCCTCGGCATCATCGAGACGTCGTCGGGTGACCTCGACGCCGTCCGCGGAGAGATCGTGAAGATGCACGACCTCACGACCAAGCCGTTCGGCGTGAACATCGCCCAGCTGTTCGTGCGCGATCCGAAGATCGTCGACTTCGTCGTCGATCAGGGAGTGAAGTTCGTGACGACCTCCGCGGGCGACCCGACGAAGTACACCGCCCAGCTCAAGGACGCCGGGCTCACGGTGTTCCACGTCGTGCCCACGCTGCGCGCCGCGCTCAAGGCAGTCGACGCGGGCGTCGACGGCCTCGTGGTCGAGGGCGGCGAGGGCGGCGGGTTCAAGAACCCGCGCGATGTCGCGACGATGGTGCTGCTCCCGCTCGTCTGCTCGAAGGTCACGGTGCCCGTGATCGCCGCGGGCGGCATCTGCGACGGGCGCTCGATGGCCGCCGCGTTCGCGCTCGGCGCGGAAGGCGTGCAGATGGGGAGCCGCATGGTGTCGGCAGCCGAGTCGCCGGTCCACCAGAACTGGAAGGACGCGATCGTCGGCGCGGCCGAGACCGACACCGTCTTCCTGAACCGCTTCTCGCGTCCCGGGCTTCGTGCGTTGCGCACCGAGCGCAGCGAGCGGCTCGAGCACGAAGATCACGTCGGCATGGATCAGTTCGGCACCGCCATGGACCTCTACTTCGGTGGTGACATGGAAGCGTCGCTGGCGCTCGGTGGGCAGGTGATCGGACGCATCGACGAGGTGAAGCCGGTCGCGCAGATCATCAACGAGACGATGACCGAGTTCGCGGCCGTCGCGAAATCCCTGGCTGACTTCACTTCTTCTTGACCCGCCCGTTCAGGGCCCTGAACGCGAGCGTGATGCTCACGATCGCGACGACGAGGATGGCGAGGAACGCCTTCGCGATCTCGCCCCACGCCCAGCCGACCACGAGCAGCGATCGGAGGCCGGCGAGGATGTACGTGACGGGGTTCACCTTGGCGATCGCCCGGAACCATGGTGTGAGCGCTTGCTCGGGCACGAGTGCCGTCGTGAGGAACGTGAACGGGAAGAAGAGCAAGAAGCTCGAGTTCACGACCGCGGGGTTGCCGGTCTTCAGGGCGAGGGCGTAGGGGAACCCCGTGCACGCGAGTCCCCACAGCGCCGCGATGACGATGAAGAGCAGCAGTCCGGGCACGCCGGTCTCGGACCGGACGCCCACGATGAACCCGAGCGCGAGCACGGGGATGCAGAGCGCGGCCACGAGGAGCAGGTCGGCGACCATGAGGCCGAGCAGCAGCGTGATGCGGCGCACGGGCGTGAGCAGCAGCCGGTCGAAGTAGCCGCCCTGGATGTCGGTGACCAACGCCGACGCCCTCGTCACGCCCGAGACCGTGGTGATGATCGACAACGGCAACAGGAACGCCTTGTAGTCGATGCCCGTCTGCTTCTCGAAGACGTTCTGCAGCTGGCCGATGTTCACCGCGAAGAAGAACACGGGGATGATGAGCGCGGGGATGAGCGCTTCCTTGTCCCTCGGCACGAGGCGGAGCGCGCGGCCTGCGATCGAACGAAGGTCGGCGAAGAAGCCAGCCTCGCGTCCTCGGATGTCGCGTCCGCTCGTGACCGCCTCGACGGCGGTCATCGCTCGGTCTCTTCGATGCGGCCGCCGGTGAGCTCGAGGAAGACGTCGTCGAGCGTGGGGGTGCGCAGGGACAGGTTGCGCACGTGCAGGTTCGCGTCGTGCAACGCGACCGCGACAGGACTGATGGTCGCGGCGCCGTCGTTCACCATGATCGTCACCTCGTTCCCGTGCGCGGACACCTGCTCGACACCGGCGACCGAGCGCACAGCGGCCTCCACCTGCGCGCAGTCGGTATCGGTCTCGATGATGATCACGTCGCTTCCGATCGATCGCTTCAGTGCGTCGGGAGTGTCCTCGGCGACGATGCGACCGTGGTCGATGATGCCGACGCGGTGCGCGAGCTCGTCGGCTTCCTCGAGGTACTGGGTGGTGAGGAAGATCGTCATCTCGAGCTCCTTGTTCAGGGCGCGCACCTCGTCCCAGACCGTCGCCCGGCTCACCGGGTCGAGGCCCGTCGTCGGCTCGTCGAGGAACAGCACTTCGGGGTTGTGCACGAGCGCGGCGGCGAGGTCGAGCCGGCGCTTCATGCCACCGCTGTAGGTCGAGATGAGGCGGTCGAGCGCGTCGCCGATGTCGACGAGGCCCGCGAGGTCGGACACGCGCTGATCGATCTCGTGCGGACGCAACCCATACAGGCGGCACTGCAAGCGCAACAGCTCCCGGCCGGTCTGACGTTCGTCGAGTGCAGCCTCCTGCAGCGCGACGCCGATGCGCAGCCGCACTCGATCCGCCTGCGTCGCGACGTCGAAGCCCGCGACCGTGGCTCGGCCGGCCGTCGGCGCGAGCAGGGTGCAGAGCATCCGCACGACCGTCGACTTGCCCGCGCCGTTCGGGCCGAGGAACCCGTAGATCTCGCCCTTCGCGACCGCGAGGTCGACACCGTCGACCGCGCGCTTGTCGCCGAAGGCGCGGACGAGACCCTCGGCGACGATCGCCGGGCCTTTCGCGCTGTCAGCCAACCGGAACCTCGCCGGTCTCGAGCAGCTTCACGAACCCGGTCTCGTCGAGGATCGGGACGCCGAGCTCCTCGGCCTTCGTCAGCTTCGCCGCTCCGGGTTCGCGACCGACCACGACCGCTGTCGTCTTCTTCGACACCGAGCCGGGCGACTTGCCGCCCCGGGCGACGATCGCTTCCTCCGCGGCCTCGCGGCTGAACCCGTCGAGCGTGCCCGTCACGACGACGCTCTTCCCTGCGAGGACCTGTGGCACCCGTGACACCTCGACCCGCCCGAGGTCGACGCCCGCGGCGCGCAGCTTCTCGAGGAGTGGCTGGTTGCGTGGATCGTGGAACCACCGGTGGACGCTTGCCGCGATCGTCGGGCCGATGCCCGGCACGGCCGCGAGGTCGGCCTCGCTCGCCTGCGCGATCGAGTCGAGGTGACCGAACGTGCGAGCGAGCAACGTCGCTCCCGCGCCGCCGAGGTGCTTGATCCCGAGCGCGATCAGCAGGTTCGCGAGCGGCCGTTGCTTCGATGCCTCGATCGCGCTCAAGAGGTTGTTCGCCGAGATCTCACCGAACCCCTCGAAGCCGAGCAGGTCCTCCTTGCGCAGGCTGTAGATGTCGCCCGCGTCGTGTACGAGGCCCGCGTTGCTGAAGAGGAACACGGTTCGCTCGCCGAGCCCCTCGATGTCCATCGCGCCGCGGGATGCGAAGTGGATGATCCGCTGATCGCGCTGGTTCGGGCAGTCGGGATGTGTGCAGAAGGTGTCGCTCTCGCCCTCCGCGCGCGTGAGCGGGCTCTGCAGCGGGCAGGGGCAGACCTTGGGGAACACCCACGGCTTCGAGCCCTTCGGCCGCTCCGCCAGCACCGGCTTCACGACCTCGGGGATGACGTCGCCGGCCTTGCGGACGACGACCTTGTCTCCGGGTCGCACGTCCTTCAGCCGCACTTGGTCCTCGTTGTGCAACGTCGCGAGCCCGACGGTCGAGCCCCCGACGAACACCGGCTCGAGCATCGCGAACGGCGTCGCCTTCCCGGTGCGGCCGATCGACACCATGATGTCGCGCAGCGTCGTGATCCGTTCCTCTGGAGGGAACTTGTACGCGATCGCCCACCGAGGAGCGTGGCTCGTCGCGCCGAGCGCGTCGCGCTGCGCGAGGTCGTCGATCTTCACCACGACGCCGTCGATCTCGTACGGCAGCGCGTGACGCTCGTGCTCCCAGCGCCGGCAGTACTCGTAGACCGCGTCGAGCGTGTCGACAGTGCGGATCTCGGGGTTGACGGGCAGGCCGAGCTCACGCAGCGTGTCGAGCGTCGCGTGATGGCTCGTGAACTGCGGTCCGCCCTCGACCTCGCCGAGCTGGTAGCACCACATCGACAGCTCGCGTGAGGCGGTGATGCGCGGGTCCTTCTGGCGGAGCGAGCCCGCCGCCGAGTTGCGGGGGTTCGCGAACAGCCGATCGCCCGCCTCGGCCTGTCGCTTGTTCAGCGCGTCGAACGCCGCGACGGGCATGTACACCTCGCCGCGCACCTCGAGCACGGGAGGCGCACCCTTCAACCGGTGCGGCAGCGCTTTGATCGTCTTCACGTTCTCGGTGACGTCCTCCCCCGTGCGACCGTCACCGCGCGTCGCCGCCTGCACGAGCCGCCCGCCCTCGTAGCGCACCGACATCGCGAGCCCGTCGATCTTGAGCTCGACGACGAACCGCATCGGGCCCGCATCTGCGGCCATGAGCCCGCGCTCGGCCCTGGTGCCCCAGGCCACGAGCTCCTCGAAGGAGAACGCGTTGTCGAGCGACATCATCGGCACGCGATGCGTGACCGACGCGAACGTCGCCGAGGCTGTGGCGCCGACGAGCTGCGTGGGCGAGTCAGGGGTGACGATCTCGGGGAATTCCTCCTCGAGCCCCCGGAGCTCCTGCACCAACGCGTCGTAGTCCGCGTCGCTGATCTCGGGGTCGTCGAGCACGTGATAGCGCTCGTTGTGGTACCGGACCTGTTCTCGGAGGGCGTCGACCCGGGCGGTGATCTCGTCGGGCACGGCCACGTCCCGAGGCTATCCAGACCCCTGCGATCCGAAGTCGGTCCAGAGGTGGGGACGGGTCAGGCGCCGAGGGAGAAGCGCGTCGCGACGGCTTGGTCGAGCACGCGGTCGGCGAGGTCTTGCGTGAGCCCGAGCACGTGGTCGGCCTGCTCGATCGTGTGCGGCGCCAGACCGCATTCGGGTGTGACGATCGCTTGGGTGCGCAGCCGCACGGGGTCGCATCCGGCGCGCACGAGCTCGCACCACACGGCGGCGAGCGCTCGCCAATGTCGGTCGACGCCGTCACCACGCGGGCCGTCGGTCGGGATCGCGCCCCACGCGATGCGGCCGCCGCGCGCGAGGAAGTCGGCAAGGGCGCCGCTGCATCGCACTGCGCCGTGGTCGGCCGGCATCGACATGATCGCGGCACCGGCCTGGTCGACGAGCCCCCAGTCCGTCGAGCCGCAGCAGTGCACACCCGCGACCGCGAAGCAGTCGGCGGCGCCGAGCGCGGCGGAGAGGAGATCCATTGCCTCGCGGGGTGAGACGGGGAACCCGGGATGGGCGAGCCCGGTGAGCGACGGCTCGTCGACGATCACCACCTGACCGACACCGGGGAGTGCTGCCGAGACCTCCGCACCGAGGGCCGTGATGCGTGCGCACGTCGCGAGCTGCGCCCGTTCGAACGCGGTCGGCGCCGGCAGTCCGGCGTGCAGCAGCGCGAGGCCGAGCGTCACCGGACCCGTGACCTGCCACTTGACCGGCTCGGTGCGCCCGGCGGCGAGGTCGAGGAAGGCGCGCATGCCCCCGAACGCGTCGTGCTGGAGGTCGGTGATCGGTATGTCGTCGGGGCCTGGTCCGCCGTCCACGAGCTCGAGGCCACGATCGGTGAGGGTGACGCCTGGCAGCCCTGCGGCCGCTTGCCCGAGCATCGATTCCCACGGGGATCGGCTCGGCAGCGAAGGGATCGCGGGCAGGCTCGGGTGGCGCCGGAGCGACAGCTCGGCTGCCGCATGGGGGTCGAGGTGGGGCAGGCTGCCGACGGCAGTGGCGAGGCCCACACCGAGTTCGACGTGCAACGTGCGACCTCCGAGATCGGTCCCCCACCTGCCGATGGCAGGCGACAGCGCTGTCTTACGTTGGCGAGTCGCGAACCGAGTGCGCAAATCTTCGTCTGTGCGCCCCGCGGATCGGCTGGTCATGTGGGTCGCGCGAGCTGTGTGGGCGTTGTTGCCTCTCGCGGTCGTCGCGCCGCTTGCCGTCGGGCTCTCCGACCGGAGTGCCGCGGTCGCGGCAGCGGTCGCGATCGCGTTGTGGGGAGGATGGGCGATCGTGCTCGGCGCGATGTTCGTGCCGACCGCCGTGACGTTGACGATCGTGCGCGTGCTCGCTCCCGTGTCGATCGTCGCGATCGTGGTGCTGGGCCCGCACGCGGGCTGGGACATCGGCGACAGCATCGCGCTCGCCTCGGCCATCGTCGCCACCGTCCTGTGCTTTCTGCCGGCGGTCGGGGCCGTGTTCCTGCACGGACTCGCCTATGGCGACGAGGAGCGCGTCGCGCTGCGCGCACCAGGGCTCCTGCTGCTCGGTCCCATCGAGCTGTCGTGGGCGCTGATGGTCGCTTCAGGCGCAGTCGGTCCTTTGTTGCTGGCCGCTCGACAGTGGGTCGCTGGCGCAGTCCTCACCGCCGCCGGCGTCGTGCTCATCGTCGCCCTGTCTCGCTCGTTGCACGCGCTCGCGCGACGTTGGCTCGTGTTCGTGCCGGCCGGCGTCGTCGTCCACGATCCCATCGGGCTGGCGGATCCGGTGCTGCTCACCCGAGCGCGGGTGCAGTCGTTCGGCCCCGCGCCTGCGGGCAGCGACGCGACCGACCTCACCGTCGCGGCGCCGGGGCTCGCGATCGAGATCGCTCTGACCGCGAGGACGGAGATGGTGCTGCGGCGAGGCCGATCCGGCGCCGTTCCCGCGGTCGCGTCTGCGGTGCTGGTGACGCCGACTCGACCGGGTGTCGCGGTGACGATCGCCAGAGAGCGCCGCGTCGGGCAGGTCGGGGCGGTCAGAGGCGACCGGTCGCCTTGACGCGGAGATAGGTGTCCGCGAGCTCCGGCGCGAGCCGGCCTGGCACTGCGTCGATCACCGTTGCGCCCATGCCTCGCAGGCGTGCGATCGCGCGGCGACGCTCGTCGAGCGCGCTCACTGCTGCAGCTTTGCGATACGCCCCGTCCGCATCGTCGGGTCGGTCGCCGGCCCACCGCACCACGTCGGGATCGCGCACGCCCGCCACGATCACGAGGTGATGTCGCACCATCGCGGGCAGGGCCGGCAGCAGCGTCTCCTCGATCACGGGTTCGGTGAGCTCGGTGAGGACGACGACCAATGCACGCCGACGGAACCGCGCCATCGCCTCGGTGAACGCGGCGCGGTAGTCGCTCTCCGCGAGCTGCGCGTCGAGGTCGTACATCGCGTCAGTGATGCGGCTGAGCTGTGCGTGACCTCCCGACGGCGGCACGACTGCGCGCACTGAGCGACCGAAGGCGAGCAGGCCAGTGCGATCGCCGAGGCGAGTGCTGACCGCGGTCATCATCATCACGGCGTCCATCGCATGCTCGAGTCGCGGCACGCCATCTACCTGACCGGCCATCACGCGGCCGCTGTCGAGCAACAGGAGGACGGTCTGGTTGCGCTCCGCGCGATACGTCCGAACGATGACCTTGCCTGTGCGAGCCGTCGCGGACCAATCGATGCGACGGAACTCGTCGTCTGGTGCGTACTCGCGCAGCTGATCGAACTCGGTGCCGGCGCCGCGCCCTTGCGCGGATCGGAGCCCGACCTCGAGGATGCGGGCGCGGTTGATGCGCAGCTCGGCTTCCTCGCGGCTCTTGAACGGCGGGAGCACGCGGAGGATCGAGGACGACTGTCGCGTCGATTGTCGTGCGCCGAGCCCGAGGGGCCCCTCCACCCGCACGGTGAGGTCACGGATCTCGAAGCGTCCCCGGCGGCTCGGTCGGATCTGCGTCGTCGCCGTGGCATGGCCTTGCCGCGGCACGCGGGCGCGGAAGCGACGCGTGCCTGCATGCATCGACGGCGCGAGCTGATCGGCGATGGCGACCTTGAGCGGCCGGCT
>DATKAS010000152.1:0-2596 GCA_035497855.1 Acidimicrobiales bacterium | reverse complement strand
TCCGCCGGGCACGGGCTCGCGGTCGGCGCCGAAGGGCTCGTGTTCCGCATCGACGGCAATTCGCTCAAGCGCCTCGGCGCGGGCGCCCCAGAGAGGACCTCATGATTCCCAAGCGCTGGATCGAAGCCTACCTCCGCTTCCTGCTGAAGAACCGCACGGCCGTCACGGTCATCGTCGGGATTCTCACGCTCTTCTTCGCGTTCGAGGTGACGAAGGTCCGCGTCGTCCCGCAGTTCCTCGACTTCTATCCCGGGCCGAGCTCGATCACGATCTTCGGCAAGGAGTACACCTGGCGGAAGGGACATCCCTACATCGCCATCTACAACAAGTTCCGGAAGATGTTCGGGAGCGCGAACGTGCTCACCGTGATCCTCGAGGTGAAGCACGGCGACATCTACAACCCGACCACGCTCCAGAAGATCGACCAGATCACCAAGAACGTCGTCGAGACCAAGGGCGTGGTGCCCTACCAGGTGCTGTCGATCGCGCACGCCAAGATGAAGAGCATCTCGACGTACGGCGGCGCGATCCAGATCCGCGAGGTCTACTTTCCGGGCGTCCCGCAGACGCAGGACGACGCCGACCGGGTCAAGTTCTCGGTGTACGCCAACAAGGGCATCCGCGGGCTCTACGTCTCGAAGGACGACACCGCCGCGCTCGTCACCGCCGGCTTCTGGGAGGAGGAGCTCGACTTCAACTACCTCTACGACCGCCTGACGCAGCTCAAGGCCGACGTCGAGGACGAGAACCACACCGTCTACATCACCGGCTTCCCGTGGCTGTACACGTCGATCCAGCGCTACGTGCCACAGGTGTCGCAGGTCTTCGTGCTGACCGTCGCCGCGCTCGCGTTCCTGCTCTGGAACTACTTCCGGACCTGGACCGGCATCTGGGTGCCGATGTTCTCGGGGCTGCTGTCGGGGATATGGGCGCTCGCGTTCGGGCCGCTGCTGGGACTCAACCTCGACCCGCTCGTCCTGGTGATCCCGATCTTCCTCACCGCGCGCGCCCTGTCACACTCGGTGCAGTCGATGGACCGCTACCACGAGGAGTACCATCGCCTTCACGACAAGCACGAGGCGATCGTCGTCTCGTACTCGCACCTGTTCCCGCCCGCCATCGCCTCCATCCTCGCCGACGGCTTCGGGATCCTCGTCGTCGCGATCGCGCCGATCCCGCTCATCCAGAAGGTCGCGGTGTTCTCGAGCTTCTGGGTGATCTCGATCTTCGTCAGCGTCGTGACGCTCCATCCGATCATCCTGTCGGCGATCAATCCGCCCGGGATGCACGAGCAGCGCTATCCGGGCTGGGCGAAGGCGCTCGGCTGGGCCGTGCTGGCGATCACGGGGGCCGTGTTCACGGCCTTCGCGCTGCGCATCGCCTACGATCTGCTCGGCCCGGTGAGGCTCGGCGTCGCACTCGCGATCGCCGGCGTCCTCTACCGGTGGCACGAGCCGATCTACAACGGCATCACCCACGCGGTGATCGCGGCCAGCGAGGGCTGGCGCCGCTGGGCGATCGTGATCCTCTCGGTCGCGCTCTACGTGCTCTGCCCGATGTGGGGCTGGCGCTTGAAGGTCGGCGACATGACGCCGGGCGCGGCGCTGCTCTTCCCCGACCACCCGTACAACGTCGCCTTCAACAAGCTGAACGACAAGTTCCTCGGCGCGAGCCAGCTCGTCATCATCGCCGACAGCGGCAAGCCGAACGGCATCAAGGACGTCGAGCCTCTCACGCTGATGGAGGAGTTCGCCGACCACATGGAGACCGTGCCGGGCGCCGGCGCGTCGGTCACCGTGGTCGACATCGTGAAGCAGCTCGCGCGCCTGTTCCACGACGGCGAGCCCAAGTGGGGCTTCGTCCCGGACAAGCAGAAGTACATCGGCGAGCTGTTCTACCAGTTCACGCAGTCGGGCGCGGGCGGGGATCTGAACCGCTTCCTCTCCGACGACGCGCAGTACGCGACCGTGATCACGCTCTTCAAGGGCTACTCCCACGACATCATCATGAACGCGATCGAGGCCGGGAAGCAGTGGGCCGATCAGCACACCAGCGACAAGGTGCAGTTCCTGTTCGCGGGCGGGCTGTTCGGCGTGCTCGCCGCGGTGAACGAAGCGGTCGAGAACTCCTACTGGCTGAACCTCGCGCTCATCATGGGCGTGGTCGCCGCCTGCCTCTACTTCACGTACGGCTCGTTCGTGGCGGCGCTCATCTTGATGATTCCGGTCGTGCTCTCGCAGCTCGCCTGCGAGGCGTTCATGTACATCTGGAAGATCGACCTGAACGTGAACTCGCTGCCGATCGCGGCCGCCGGCGCCGGCGTCGGCGTCGACTACGGCATCTACCACTTCAGTCGGATGATCGACGCGTTCGACGAAGGTCGGAACCTCGACGAAGCCGTCGACTACGCCACCGCGACCACCGGGAAGGCGATCATCTTCACCGCGACGACCATGGTCGCCGGCACCATCTTCTGGTGGTTCTCGGCGCTCAAGTTCCAGGCCGAGATGGGGCTCCTGCTGGCGCTCCTCATGATCTTCAACACGTTCGGCGGGCTCGTCATCGTGCCCGCGTGGGTCAAAGTCCTCCAACCGAA
>DATKAS010000151.1:0-5123 GCA_035497855.1 Acidimicrobiales bacterium | reverse complement strand
AGCACGCCGGGGCTGCAGTAGGTGCCAGCACTGAGCACGACCCAGGCGGCCTCGATCTCGCGGCCGTCGGTGGTGCGCACACCCCGAGCACGTGTCCCGTCGACCAGAACCATGGCGACCTGGGTGTCGGCGAGGATCTCGAGGTTGGGCGGCGTCGATCCCACGGGTAGGTACGCGTCGGCGGTCGTGACCCGCATCCCGTCGCGCGTGCTCATCGGCATGCGGCCCGCGCCCACCCCTCCGGGCGCGTTGTGGTCCTCGACGCGTGGGAAGCCGATTGCTGAGCAGGCGTCGAGCCCCGCTGCTGCGACGTCGGTGAAGTCGAGATGCACGTAGCGGTCGACCGGCATCGGCCCGGACGAGCCATGCCATGGCTCGTGCCCGAAGTCGACGTCGGTCTCGAGCTTCGTGAACCAGGGGAGTGCGTCGGCGTCGAAGTCGGCTGACCCTCGGACCGCGAAGCGCGTGAGCCACGACGTGCCGCCGACGAGCTTCGTGCGCCACAGTCGGGCGACCGAGCCGCGCTCGTCGGCGTTGCTCGAGAAGCCCCAGTCACATTCGCGGGTGATGCTCCAGCCGTCTCGGAAGCCGTCGGGCGGCCGCGCGCGACGATCAGGACCGGCTTCGACGAGGAGGACCGAGCGCGAGGCGCGCTCGGCGAGCCGCGCCGCCACCACGCACCCGGCCGCGCCACCGCCGACGACGATGACGTCGTAGGCGCGGTCCGGTGGCAAGCCCTTGCTATCGCGCGACGTGCTGGCCGCTGCTGTGATCGAACTGCTCGTGGTGCTCGGCGAGGAGGTCTCGGCCGTAGTCACCGCCGTTCGGTGTCCGGACGAGCATGTGGATGTGGTGACGAGCCGGCGCGTCGTTGTCGAAGATGACGCCGGGATGATGGTCGAACTCGATGAGCACGACAGGGCTGTGCACCCGGTAGTAGAAGGCGTCGGAGTCGCCGTAGCCGCCGTACCAGGAGAACCACGTGTCGTCGAGGTGTGACCTCACCTCGGTCATCTTCACCTTGGCGGGCTCGTCCGCGCTCCAACCGACGTAGCTCGACGCGACCGCGAGCAGCAGGTTCCGTTGCGCGTCGGTCATGTCCGCCGCCGACACGCCTTGATACGGGATGACGGCGTTGTCGTGGCCGCAGCCGCCGGCTTGCCGCCCGTCGAACGGATGCTGGAGCTGGGGAAGGTCGTCGGGATGGATCGAAGGATGGATGATCGCCTTGCCGCGCTGCCCGTCGTCGAGAGCACGGATCAGCATCACACCAGCCTCCTCCTCGGGATCGAAGAGCGAGTAATCGCCGACCGACCGTGGCTCGGAACCGAAGAATGTCGGCGTCGTCGACACGTGACCGTCGAACACCATCGTGTTGATGCAGAGGTGATGGCCGTCGATCTGCCAGCCCCACGGCTCGTCGGAACCGGGCGCGCCGAAGATCGAGAGGAAGTAGAGCCACTGGCCGTACTGGTCGTGATCGACGATCTCCGCCGCGAGCTCGTTCAGCTTCATGATGCCCGTCGCGTACTCGTAGCCCTCGGCCGAGAGCGTGGCCCGCAGCACCATCAGAGCGAGATCGCGCTGGGCAGGGCTGAGGTCGTCGAGGAGCACACCGTGCCGAAAGAGGTTCACGTGGATGTTGCACCAGGTGCGCCAGTCGCCGGCGTCGATGGGGAGGCTCGCCCGGTCACGCTGCTCGGGCGTGAGCGATTGGAGGAAGGCGAGTGCCGCGTCGGTGATCGCCTGCGTCGAGACCTTGTCGCCGTCCAGCGTCCGCAGGCCTGTCTGGAGCGTCCCGTCGGTCGTGATGCCGACGAACGGATCGGACATGCCGCTCAGCCGATCGTCGATCATGAGCGACAGAGGAGGGACGAGGGGGACGCGGTCACGTCCCGAGAAGTGGGGGAGTCCGCGCAACCCGTACGAGCGCCATCCGTCGTGATCGTGCATGGGTGCACCTCCGTCGCCTCGTGAACCGTGACCGACGGGAGCGTACGCCTCCCGCCACATCATCGGCGCCTGACGGTCAGTCGGCCTTCAGGGACGGCAGCCGGGCGATCGATTCGTCGAAGACGCGCCGCTCGTCGTCGTTCCCGGGCTTGTAGACGACGAGCTCGTCGAACCCGATGCGGCGAGCCTCGTCGACGATCGACTCGAGCGCGCCCACCCTCGCCCAAGGCGTGAGAGGGCGGAACGCGAGCAGTGACCGTCCCACCGACGCGGGATCGCGGCCGATCCTCTCGCACTCGTGGCTGAGAGTCCGTGACTGCTGGGCGAGCGCTTCGTAGCACGATGCTTCGTCGTCGAGCGCCAACCCGCCGAATGCACTCCACGTGTCGGCGAGCCGCGCAGTGAGGCGCAACATCAGCGGTCCGACAGCACCGATCAGGATCGGGGGCCGAGGTTGCTGGGTCGGCCCCGGCGCCCACGCACCATCCCGAAACCCGTACCACGTGCCGTCGAACGACTCGGAACCGCGCAATGCGGCATCGAGCGCGCGCACGAACTCGTCGAGTCGTTCGACACGCTCGCGCGGCGACCACTCCGGCACGCCAGCCATGGTGTGATCGGTCGCGTAGACCCCGGTGCCCACACCGATGTCGAGCCGGCCGCCGGACAGCTCGTCGACGGTGATCGCCTGCTTGGCGAGCACCACGGGATGCCGGTAGATGAGGTTCGAGACGAGCATCGCGAGCCGGATGCCCTCCGTCGTTGCCGCCCACGCGGCGAGCACCGACCAGCCGTCGAGGCCGGGCACCGACGGGTCCCTTGGATGACGAAGGTGATCTGCGGTCGCAAGGAGATCGAAGCCAGCGTCGTCGGCCATCCGCGCATCGGCGGCCACCTCGTCCGCGGTGCCCGCGAGTGACATCAACCCGAATCGGATGTGCGCAGCATTGCGCACCGCGAACCGACGACGACCCGGCGTGCAAGTCTGCGCACGTGGACAGCCAGAGCCTGGTGGTGGTCGCCGCCATCCTCCTCGTGTACGCCGTGCTCTCTCGCCGTCTTCAGGGCACGTCGATCACCGCGCCGATGGTGTTCCTCGTCCTCGGCTTCGTGACGGGCTCCGAGGTGCTGGGTTGGCTCGATCTCACGATCGGACACGACGCGATCAGCGCGCTCGCGGAGGCCACCCTCGTCGTCGTCTTGTTCACGGATGCCTCCCGCATCGACCTCGGCGCGCTCCGCCGTGACTTCGCGCTGCCGGCGCGGCTCCTCGGCATCGGGCTGCCGCTGACGATCGCCGCCGGGGCGGTCCTCGCTGCGGGAGTCGTCCCGGACGTGACGTGGGCCGAAGCGCTCGTGTTGGCAGTGATCCTGGCGCCGACCGACGCTGCGCTCGGGCAAGCGGTCGTCACCGACCCGAACGTGCCCGCGAGGATCCGGCAAGCCCTGAACGTCGAGAGTGGGTTGAACGACGGGCTGTGCGTGCCACTGCTCACGATCGCCCTTGCGATCGCGCAGACCGACGCCGGCGCCATCACCGGGCGCCATGCGCTTCGGCTCGTCGCCGAGGCGATCGGGTGGGGTGTGTTCGGGGGTGTCGTCGCGGGAGTGGTGGCCGGTGTGGTCCTCCGCATGGCGAACGATCGTGGCTGGATCGAGGAGCATTGGGCGCCGGTCATCCCAGTGATCGCGGCCGCAGGCTCGTTCGCGATCGCGGATGCGTTGGGAGGCAGCGGCTTCATCGCCGCGTTCGTGGGCGGCGCGGTGTTCGGCGTCGCGTCCGGGCGTCACCTCGACATCGCCGCCTTCTCCGAGGAGGTCGGTGGGCTCCTCAACGGGGTGACCCTCATCGTCTTCGGTGCGGCCGTGCTCGGCGGCGTGTGGTCGGACATCGATGCACGTGACGTGCTCTACGCAGTGCTGAGCCTCACTGTCGTGCGCATGGTGCCGGTCGCGATCGCGCTGATCCGATCCGGGGCGAGGACGCCGACTGTGCTCTTCCTCGGGTGGTTCGGCCCGCGCGGGCTCGCGTCGATCGTCTTCGGCGTGGTGGTGATCGAGGCTGCCGGCCTTCCGCACACCGACGACGTCGTCGTCGCGCTCACGGTCACGATCGCTCTCAGCGTCATCGCTCACGGGATCACTGCGGCGCCACTCGCGCGTCGGTACGCCGAGTGGCACAACTCGCGCCACGCGCCGATGGAGGGCAGGCCCACCACCACGCAGCGCTGGCGGCATGCTCCAGTCGCCGCGCGGTCGTAGGGCGCGTCGACGGGCTACGGTCCCGCGCCATGCCGCTCTACTCGTTCGAGGGGATCTCACCCACCGTCGCTCCCGATGCGTTCGTCGCCCCCACCGCGACGTTGATCGGTGACGTCACGATCGAGAGCGGCGCGTCCGTGTGGTACGGCGTGGTGATCCGCGCCGACTTCTCACCGGTGGTCATCCGGCGCGGCGCGAACGTGCAGGACAACTCCCTGCTGCACGGTCCCCCCGGCAACCCGACCGAGATCGGGCCGGGCGCGACGGTCGCCCACATCTGCGTGGTGCACGGCGCCACGATCGGTGAGGAGGCGCTGATCGCGAACGGCACCACCGTGCTCGACGGGGCCAAGGTCGGAGCTCGCACGCTCGTCGCCGCGCACTCGCTCGTCGCTGCCGGTGCTGACATCCCCGCCGGCGTGCTCGCCGCGGGCGCTCCGGCGGTCGTGAAGCGAGAGCTGGCGGGCACTCCCGCAGAGTTCTGGGTGCAGACGAACCCCTCGGCCTACGCCGACCTCGCGGTCCGCCACCGCAACGGCATCGCGCTGATCAGCTAGGCCGACGGCGAGGAAGGCGGACGCACAGCACCGTCTCGCCCGGACGGAGCTCGATGAAGATCTGGCCGTTGTGGCGCTCGACGACGATGCGGCGCGAGATGTCGAGCCCCAACCCGGTGCCCTTGCCGACGTCCTTCGTCGTGTAGAAGGGATCGAACGCCCGCGCTTGGGTCTCGAGCGGCATGCCCGGCCCCGTGTCGGCGACCTCGACGAGCACCTCATCGCGATCGGCGCGCGTCGTGATGCGCAAGGTGCCTCGACGGTCCATCGCGTCGATCGCGTTGTCGATCAAGTTCGTCCAGACTTGATTCAGCTCGGCAGGGAACGCGTCGATCTTCGGCATGTCCTCGG
>DATKAS010000150.1:0-3929 GCA_035497855.1 Acidimicrobiales bacterium | reverse complement strand
AGGGCCGCAGCCACTCCACCGGCCCTGCCGGCGAGGAGGCCGCCGATGACGACGGTCAGCGCCAGCACGAGAGCGATCACCTCTGACGCCGCGTGCCCCCGCAGAGGAACGAGCGCCATGGCGACGAGAAGCGGGACCACCATGGCAAGAGGAAGAAGGAGCTGCGGTTCTCGTTGACGTGCCATGGCTTCGGTCTACGACCGCGCGACCTCCCGCGAAACACCCCTTACGCGTTCCCTACGCACCTCATGCAGGAACTCACGCGCCCCTGACGGGCCGACCCGTCGAGGACTTCCGTTGCGGGCGCCACGTCGTGCAGGCTCGCGGGATGGACACCGAACGGCATACAGGGAAGCGGGCGATCGTGACCGGAGCGGGTTCCGGGATCGGTCGAGCGGCGGCCCTGCGGCTACTCGCCGAAGGAGCAGACGTCGTCGCGTGCGACGTCAGCGATGGAGGCCTCGCCGAACTGCGCGAGAGCGCCGGATCGGCGAGCACACGGCTGACGACGGTCGTCGCCGACATCACCGCGCAAGCTGATGTCGAGCGCGTCGCCGGAAACGAGCGAGTCGACGTCCTCGCGAACGTCGCCGGGATCATGGACCACTTCGTGCCACTGCACGACGTGGACGACGCCCTGTGGGATCACGTCCTCGCCGTGAACGTCACCGGAGCCATGCGCATGTGCCGCAGCGTGCTCCCGAGGATGCTCGAGTCCGGACACGGGGCGATCGTGAACGTGGCGTCTCGAGCGGCACTGCTCGGAGGGAGTGCAGGCGTCGCCTACGTGACGTCGAAACATGCCGTGCTCGGTCTCACGCGCAGCATCGCGGCGACCTACGCGCGTGAGGGCATCAGGTGCAACGCCGTCTGCCCCGGTGGCGTCGAGACCGGCATCGGCACCACTGCCGCGCCACGCGATCCGAAGGCGATCGAGCGTTGGATCCCCCTCCTCGGTACCGCGCCCCGCATGGCACAGCCCGACGAGATCGCGACGTTGATCTCGTGGCTCGCGTCAGACGAGGCGAGCAACGTGAACGGCGCGGTGGTCACGGCCGACGGCGGCTGGACAGCGTTCTGACGGCGGAGCGGAGCGGATGCCGCTCCTCCACTCCCTGCTCTCTATGCTCGGGCGCGACGACAGCTGCCGACCACGGGGGATGACATGGCGTGGGACTTCTCGACTGAGCCGGAGTTCCAGAAGAAGCTCGACTGGGTCGAGGATTTCTGCCGGGAGGAGATCGAGCCGCTCGACCTCGTCTTCCCGTACGCGGTGCGGTCGCCAGATCCGCGGGTCCGTGCGCTGGTGAAGCCGTTGCAGGACGAGATCAAGGCGCAGGGCCTGTGGGCGATCTTCCTCGACGAAGAGCTCGGCGGCCCCGGCTTCGGCCAGCTGAAGCTGGGCCTGTTGAACGAGATCATCGGGCGCTACCCATCGGCGCCGCAGATGTTCGGCGCCGCGGCGCCCGACACGGGGAACATGGAGATCCTCGCCGCATATGGCACGCCCGAGCAGAAGGAGCGCTGGCTCACGCCGATGCTCAACCAGGAGATGTGGTCGGCGTACTCGATGACCGAGCCGCAGGGCGGATCAGACCCCAACCTCTTCAAGACCCATGCGGTGCGCGACGGCGACGAGTGGGTGATCAACGGGGAGAAGTGGTTCACCAGTGCGGGTCGCGTCGCGGACTTGCTCTTCGTGATGTGCACGAACGGCATGTTCATCGTGCCCCGCAAAACACCGGGCGTCGAGATCATGCCCGAGCCCCGCAACCACAACCACGTCATCTACAAGGATGTGCGGGTCCCCCTCGACCACCTCCTCGGCCCCGAGGACGGCGCAAAGGTGCTCGCGCAACGTCGACTCGGCGGGGGGCGCATCCACCACGCGATGCGCACGATCGCACAGTGCAAGCTCGCGTTCGACATGATGTGCGAGCGGGCGCTCAGCCGCCAGTCGCACGGGAAGATCATCGCCGAGCACCAGATGGTGCAGGAGAAGATCGCGGACAGCTACGCGTCGATCCGCATGCTGCGGCTGTTCGTCCTCGAGACCGCGTGGAAGATCGACAACTCGAGCACGCAAGAGGCCCGCACCGACATCGCCGCGGTGAAGTACACGATGGCGAAGGTGCTGCGCGAGGTGTCGTTCAACGCGCTCCACATCCTCGGATCGCTCGGCACGACCAACCTCACGCCGCTGCAGGCCATGTACGCCGGCGCGCCCACGATGGGCATCGCGGACGGCGTCGACGAGGTCCACAAGGCGACGGTGGCTCGCAACGTGCTGAAGTCGTACCGTCCCCACGACGGTTACTGGCCGACCGAGTACTACCCCGCCAAACGGGCCAAGGCCCGCGAGAAGTTCGAACCATTGTTCGAGAAGCAACCCGAGATGCGCGAGCTCGCAGACCAATACGCGAAGTACCTCGCAGCTCGCGGCTGAGCGACAGGCAAGAGGAGGCCCCACATGGCAAGCCCGATGAGTGAAGAATCAGTAGTGACGACTTTCGCGGCCGAGCTGGTCGACGAGGTCGCGGGCGGCAGCTCGCGCAAGTGGGCGTTGCTGCTCGCGTTGGCGGTGCTCGCCGTGCTGCTCGGCGGCCTCGGCGTGGCGAAGTACGCCCGCCGGAGCTAGCCCACCGCGAGCTCCTCGAGGAAGAGCGCCTGCGCCAACGTCTGCGGGCCGGCCATCGGACGGTGCGCGGCGACCGTCGCGAGCGCGTCGTCGAGGGACACGCCTCGGCGCATCAGAAGGGCGGCGGCGATCGTGCCCGCGCGGCCGACACCGGCGCCGCAGTGGATCACGATGCCGTCGCCCGCGGCGAGCCTGCGCTCGATCTCCTGGAAGAACGGTGTCACCGCGTCGGTGGGGGGCGCGTGCATGTCGGGGAGCGGGAACCAGATCGCGCGTTCGCTCCGGTTGGCGAGAAGCCACTCGACATACTCGGGATACCGGTCCGTGAGCTCGCCGCTCTCGTTGAGGCACACGACGACAGCCGCTCCCGTGCGCTGCAGGGCCTGCTCCGGATCCGGCCCGATGAAGTGCTTCCCGCAGAGCCACAAGCGACCAGGTCCGGGAATCGGGATCTCGTCGATGCCGCCGTTCCGTGAGCGCTCGTCGAGCCAAGGCGTCGGCACCGATTGAATGTACCGGTGACCCCGCGACGAAAGATCATCTTCCAGATGTCGATCTCACTCGACGGGTTCTACGCCGGCCCGAACGAGGAGCTCGACTGGCAGCTGATCGACGAAGAGCTCCACCAGCACTTCAACGACGAGGCCCGCGCGATGGGCGCCTTCCTCGACGGCCGAGTGACCCACGAGCTGATGGTCGACTACTGGCCGACTGCCGACGCCGATCCCGACAGCCCTCCCCAGATAGCCGAGTTCGCGGGCATCTGGCGCGACATTCCGAAGGTCGTGTACTCGACGACGCTGGAGCGCGCGGATTGGAACACGACGATTCGACGCGACGTCGATCCCGACGAGATCGAGCGCATGCGCAGCGAGTCCGGAGGCGACTTGGGTGTCGGCGGCGCCGTGCTCGCCCGCTCGTTCGTGCGCCACGACCTGATCGACGAGCTGCGCATCTATGTGCATCCGGTCGCGATCAGTCGAGGGCGTTCGCTTTTCCCATTGTCGGACCGACCGCTCGCGCTCACCCTCCTCGAGACGCGGCGGTTCACGAGTGGCGTCGTGTTGCTGCGCTATGCGACGAGGGCCGGCGACCCCACGCCGTCATGAGCACGGAGGATTCGACGATCGTGTCGGGATCGGCCAACAGCTCGAGGTAACGGTCGATGTCCTCGGGCGGCACACCCTGCGCGACGAGACCCTCGCGCACCTGACGGAAGTTCGCCGAGATCACGCGGGTGTAATCGCTGCCGCCTGTGCTGATGACGACGTGCCCGCTCCCACCCGCGTCG
>DATKAS010000149.1:0-2103 GCA_035497855.1 Acidimicrobiales bacterium | reverse complement strand
CTACTCCTCGAGCGGCGGCCAAGCCGACTTCGCCCGGGGCGCGATGTACTCGGCCGGCGGCCAGGGCTTCGTGGTGCTCCACTCCACGACCAAGGACGGCACGGTGTCGAAGATCGTCTCGCAGCTCGCGGCGGGCGACGTTGTCACAACCCTGAAGAACACTGTGGACAAGGTCGTGACCGAGTGGGGTGTCGCGGAGCTCCGGGGACGGTCGATCAGGGAGCGGGCGAACGCGCTGATCGCGATCGCGCACCCTGACTTCAGGGACCGGTTGCGGTCCGAGGCCGTCGCGTTGGGCTACTGCTGACCTCGTAGGATCCGGGGCGTGCCTGGCGAGAGCATGGCCGGCCCCGGGAGCCTGCGGAGGCTCTTGCGCGCCGTGATGGCGGTCGGGAGTGATCTCGACCTGAGCGCGACGTTGCAGCGCATCGTCGAATCGGCCGTCGAGCTGTCAGCGGCGCGCTACGGAGCCCTCGGTGTGCTCGACCCTTCGAGGACCCGGCTGTCAGAGTTCATCACGGTCGGAGTCGACGCCAGCACACGCGCTCGCATCGGCGACCTGCCGAAGGGCCTCGGCATCCTTGGGTTGCTGATCACCGATCCGCGGCCGATGCGGCTTCCCGACCTGCACGACCACCCGAGCAGCGTCGGCTTCCCGCCCAACCACCCACCGATGCGCACCTTCCTCGGCGTGCCCGTGACAGTGCGCAACGAGGTGTTCGGGAACCTCTACCTCTGCGACAAGACCGGCGACGAGGCGTTCACCGACATCGACGAGGAGCTCGTGATCGGCCTCGCCGGAGCCGCCGGTGTGGCCATCGACAACGCGCGGCTCCACGAGCGCATGCGCGACCTCGTGTTGATGGAAGACCGAGATCGCATCGCGATGGATCTGCACGACACCGTCATCCAGCAGCTGTTCGCCGTCGGCTTGTCCTTGCAGGGCACTGTCCGCATCCTCGGCGACACTGACGCAGGCCGGCGCATCGAGATCGCCATCGACGACCTGGACGAGACGATCAAGCGCATCCGCTCCACGATCTTCGCCCTCGACACCGCTCCGAACGCGCCGCGCGCTCTGCGTCAGCGCGTCCTCGACCTGTGCGAGGAGCTCGCCCCCACGATCGGGATCGGGCCTCACGTGTCGTTCGACGGCCCGGTCGACTCGGTGAGCGACGAGCACATGAGCGACGAGCTGATCACCGTGCTCCGTGAGGCGCTCTCGAACGTCGCCAAGCACGCCCATGCGCAGACGGTCGAAGTCCTCGTCAGGGCAGCGGGAGGCGCGCTGACGCTGCGAGTCGACGACGACGGCGTCGGACCGGGCGAGGCCAGCTCGTCGACCGGTCGCGGGCTTCGCAACCTCCAGGCGCGTGCCGACCGGCTCGGTGGCACGTCGACGCTGCGGGCACGCGACCTCGGCGGCGCCACGCTCGAGTGGCGCGTGCCGCTGGACTGAGGAGCCGCCTACTCCGTCTCGAGATGCTTGACCGCGTACACCGCGGCCTCGGTGCGACGCGTCATGCCGAGCTTCGCGAGCATCGACGTGACGTAGTTCTTCACTGTCTTCTCGGCGAGATGCAGTCGCTCGCCGATCTGGCGGTTCGTGAGGCCTTCGGCGACGAGTTCGAGCACGTGGCGCTCCTGTTCGGTGAGCCGCTTCAAGAGCTCGTCCTGCGCGGGCCCTTTGCGGAGCCGCTCGAGCACACGGGTCGTGACGGCGGGGTCGAGCAAGCTCTGGCCTGCCGCGACTCGTCGCACCGCGTCGACCAGGTCGGTGCTTCGTATCTGCTTGAGCAGGTAGCCCGCCGCCCCGGCGAGGATCGCCTGGAACAGCGCCTCGTCGTCCGAGAACGACGTCAGGATGAGACACGACGTGCGGGGGTCGCGAGATCGGATCTCGCGACACGCCTCGATGCCGTTGCCCTCGGCCAGACGAACGTCGAGCACCGCCACGTCAGGGTCGAGTGCGTGCACCCGGCCGACCGCCTCGGACTCGGTGCTCGCCTCGCCGATGACCTCGATGTCGCCCTCGGCTTCGAGCAGGTCACGCAGGCCGCGGCGCACGATCTCGTGGTCGTCGAGGAGGAAGACCGTGATGCG
>DATKAS010000148.1:0-4631 GCA_035497855.1 Acidimicrobiales bacterium | reverse complement strand
GCACCTCGAGGGGCAGGTGGTCCCACACGTCTTCGGGTGCCCACGGGCTGTTGAGAAGGAACGTGGCGCCCGGGCGGGCGAACTCGAGCACCTTGAGCTTCTCGAGCAGGCCGAACTGGTGACACGCGATGAAGTCGGCGTCGTCGACGAGATAGGTCGAGCGGATCGGCTGCGGGCCGAAGCGGAGGTGGGAGACCGTCACCGATCCCGACTTCTTCGAGTCGTACACGAAGTAGCCCTGAGCGAACTGGTCGGTCTGCTCGCCGATGATCTTGATCGACGACTTGTTCGCCCCGACGGTGCCATCAGATCCGAGACCGAAGAACATCGCCTGAACCTCACCCGCGGGACGGGCGTAGCGCACGGTGCGATCCGGCTCGACCGACAGGCGTGTCACGTCGTCGTGGATCCCGACGGTGAAGTGCGCCCGGGGCTCGGCCGCGGCGAGCTCGTTGAACACCCCCGCGATGTGGGCGGGAGTCAGCTCCTTCGAGGCGAGGCCATAGCGGCCCCCGATCACCCGAGGCATGCCGCCCGTGAGCCGGAGGTGGCCGGACGCGGCCGCTTCGCTGAGCGCGGCGACGACGTCCAGGTAGAGCGGCTCGCCGACGCTTCCCGGCTCTTTGGTGCGATCGAGCACCGCGATCGCACTCGTCGTCCGGGGCAGTGCCGCGCGCAGCGCTGCGGCGGGGAACGGCCGGTACAACCGCACGGTGAGCACACCGACCTTCTCTCCGTTCGCGGTCATCGTCTCGACGGCTTCGGTCGCCGCCCCGGCGGCCGAGCCCATCAACACGATCACGCGCTCGGCGTCGGGGGCACCCGCGTAGTCGACGAGCCCATAGCGGCGTCCGGTGCGCGCGGCGAGCTCGTCGAACACCTCGGCGACGATGTCGGGTACGGCGTCGTAGAACGGGTTGGCCGCCTCGCGCGCCTGGAAGAAGACGTCTGGGTTCTGCGCGGTGCCCCGCAACGTCGGGGCGTCGGGTGTCATCCCGCGCAGGCGGTGGTCCACGATGTCGCGGTCGTCGACGAGGGCGCCGAGGTCGCTGTCCTCGAGCAGCTCGATCTTGGCGACTTCGTGGCTCGTGCGAAACCCGTCGAAGAAATGGAGGAACGGCACCCGCGCGCGCAACGTCGCGGCGTGGCTGACGAGCGCGAAGTCGTGCGCTTCCTGCACCGAGCTCGCGGCGAGCATCGCCCAGCCCGTCGTGCGGGCGTGCATCACGTCGGAGTGGTCGCCGAAGATCGAGAGTGCATGGGTCGCAACAGCGCGTGCCGCGACATGGATCACGCACGGGGTGAGCTCGCCGGCGATCTTGAACATGTTCGGGACCATGAGCAGGAGGCCCTGGCTCGCGGTGAACGTCGTCGCGAGAGCGCCCTTCTGCAACGCACCGTGCAGCGCGCCGGCGGCGCCCGCCTCGGACTGCATCTCGATGACATCAGGCGTGAGTCCCCACCGGTTGGGAACGCCGGCGGCGGCCCAATCGTCGGCGTGCTCGCCCATCGGCGATGCCGGGGTGATCGGGTAGATCGCGATGACCTCGCTGAGCGCGTAGGCAACGCGGGCGGCGGCCTCGTTCCCGTCGATGCAGGCGAACCGGTGCGGCATGTTCGGACCCTATGTCCCTCTCGTCTCGTCCGGGCTCGGTACGTTCTCGATGAGCCAGGAATCGACGAGACCGGCGAGGAGCAGGCAAAAGCCGCAGCCGTGGCAGTCGCCGCCGCCGTCGATCCGGCCGTCCACGCGCTGCGCGCGCGGGCACGGCTCACCTGTCGGCGTCTTCCACCGGCCGTTGCCTCCCTCGGGCTCGGGGCTCGTCACGTGGTCATTGTCCACGCCCATCCGCGGGGGCGATCGGGGCCGCGGCCCCTCAAAGAGGGGACCTTCGACCCCTCTCCCGGGCTCGACCCGGTCGTACCTTCATCGCGGAGAGAGGAGCGCCGATGGTCTCGCGGGTCGTGGTGCTGGGGGCGGGAACCGGTGGCACGCTGGCGGCGAATCGGCTCCATCACACGCTCTCCGATGCCGCGATCACCGTGGTCGACCTCGACGATCGTCACGTGTACCAACCCGGGCTGCTCTTCGTGCCGTTCGGCCTCGCGCATCCTGAAGAGATCGTGCGGCCCCGGCGGCGCCAGCTGCATCCGGGCATCGCGTCGCACCTCGCCCCCGTGGACCGCGTCGACATCGAACAGCGGCGCGTGCATCTCGAGGATGGCGTCGAGCTCGAGTACGACGTCCTCGTCGTCGCGACCGGCGCGCGGCTCGTCCCTGAAGAGACCGATGGGCTCACGGGACCGGGCTGGATGCAGCGTGTGTTCACGTTCTATGACTTGAAGGGTGCGGCGGC
Source organism: Acidimicrobiales bacterium (assembly GCA_035497855.1). Classification (GTDB taxonomy): domain Bacteria; phylum Actinomycetota; class Acidimicrobiia; order Acidimicrobiales; family DATKAS01; genus DATKAS01. The sequence continues at coordinate 2,274 of DATKAS010000148.1, read as the reverse complement.
CCTCGCCGGTCAGCTCGAGCTGTTCAACGGCGGGCGAATCGTCGTGAACGTGGTCGACATGCCGATCAAGTGCCCCGTCGCACCGTTGGAGTTCTGCTTCCTGGCTGACTGGTACTTCCACGAGCGCGGGATCAGAGACGCCGTCGACCTCACCTTCGTCACACCGCTGGATGGGGCCTTCACCCGCCCGACCGCGTCGAAGGCGCTCGGCGGGATGCTCGAGGAGCGCGGGATCCGCCTGGTGACAGAGTTCAACACGGGACGCGTCGATGGCGCTGGCGGCCGGCTGATCTCCTACGACGAGCGCGAGGTGCCGTTCGATCTCGCTGTGGTCGTGCCAGCGCACAGTGGCGCCGAGTTCGTCGGTCGCTCACCTGGGCTGGGCGACGCGCTCGACTTCGTCGTCACCAATCCCCAGACCTTGCAGTCAGCGGCGTCGCCACACGTCTTTGCCATCGGGGATGCCGCGAACCTTCCGGCCTCAAAGGCGGGGTCGGTCACGCACTTCGAAGGCGAGGTGCTGGTCGAGAACATCCGACGGTTCCTCGCGGGAGAGCCGCTCGACGCTTCGTACGACGGCCACGCCAACTGCTTCATCGAGACGGGCTTCCACAAGGCGATGCTCATCGACTTCAACTACGACACAGAGCCGGTCGGCGGACGGTTCCCGGGGACGATCGGCACGCCGTTGCTGAAGGAGTCCCACCTGAACCATCTCGGGAAGCTCATGTTCCAGTGGTTCTACTGGCACGCGCTTCTCCCCGGTCGCGACATCCCTGGCATCCGATCGGCGATGCCCCGCGGTGGCAAGCACCTGCCGTCACCCCGCACTGACCAGGAGGACGATCATGTCGACAGCGACGTATGACGGCGTCTCCGTCGAAGTCAATGACGAAGGCTTCTTCGAGCGGCCCGAGCAGTGGACCGAGGCCATGGCGATCGAGCTCGCACGGCGTGAGGGCATCGATCCGCTGACCGATCAGCACTGGAGGGTCATCCACTTCATGCGCGACGAGTACTTCGCGAAGGGCACCGGCCCCACGGTCCGCGTGCTGGGAAAGACATCGGGCGTGTCGGTGAAGGAGCTCTACCAGCTGTTCCCGAAGGGGCCGGCGAAGACGGCCGCCAAGATCGCCGGGATCCCCAAACCGCGAGGCTGCATCTGAGCGAGAGGAGCGTGTGATGGGCGATCTCATCGAGAAGGTCTCGATCATCATCTCGAAAGGCTCGCTCGAGGGCGTCTACCCCGGCCTCATCATGGCCAACGGGGCTCGAGCCGAGGGCATCGAAGCGAACTTGTTCTTCACGTTCTTCGGGCTCGACGCGATCAACGCAAAGCGCATCGAGCACATCAAGGTGGCGACCGTCGGCAACCCGGGGATGCACATGGCGACCCTCATCGGAGCGCTGCCGGGGATGTCCGGCATCGCCACGCACATGATGGAGAGGAAGATGTCGGCGCTCGACATCCCGCCAGTCCACGAGTTCATCGAGATGATCAGTGACACCGGCGCGGGTCTCTACGCGTGCAAGGCCTCCGTCGACATGTTCGGGTTCACGAAGGACGACTTCATCCCTCAGGTGCAGGACATCATCACCGTGGGCGAGTTCTACGAGAAGGCGGCCGGGGGGCAGATCATCTTCACCTGACTCGTTAGGGTCGGCGTCGTGCGCGCGCCGGCGACGACGAGGTCCGAGCGCCTCTTCACGTTCCGCTTCGCCCTCGTGGTGACGTCGGGGCTCTGCTACTTCATGGCGCTCGGGGTCCTGTTGCCTGTCGTGCCGCTGTTCGTGAAGCACGATCTCGGTGGCAACGACATCGCCGTCGGCGTCGTGGTCGGGGCCTTCGCCGTGGGGGCGGTGCTGTTGCGCCCGTTCACGGGGCGCATCGGCGACCGGGTCGGTCGGCGGATCCTCATCGTGGTGGGCGGCGTCATCGTGGGCGGCGCCGGCCTGCTCTACCTGTTCGCCTCGGCGATCGTGCCACTCGTGTTCGTCCGGGTGCTCGGCGGCGTCGGCGAAGCCGCGTTCTTCGTGGGTGCCGCTTCGATGATCACCGACCTCGCTCCCGAGGAGCGACGGGGCGAGGCAATCAGCTACTGGTCGATCGCGGTGTACGGCGGCCTTGCCTTCGGCCCGCTGATCGGAAACCTCCTGCTCGGCGACGACCACTTCGACAGGGTCTGGATCGTGTCGGCGTCGCTCGCGTTCGCTGCGGGGTTCATCGGGCTGTTCACGCGCGATGTCGCATCTTTCAACCGCGAGCAGGCCGCG
>DATKAS010000147.1:0-3324 GCA_035497855.1 Acidimicrobiales bacterium | reverse complement strand
CAGGGTCAGCCCTCGAGGGCGACCTGCTCTTCGGTGATCTGGCTGTCGACGATGCGATAGGAGCGCAGCACGGGCGCCTCCTGCTTCAGCGACACGATCACGTAGTGCCACTCCGGATCGGGTGCCTGCTCCACATCCGTCGGCGAGGGGTACGCCTCGGTGTGGGTGTGGCTGTGCATCACGCCGAGGATCTGCATGCCATGCGACTCGGCGTCTCGCTCGGCGAGGAGGTGGTCCTTCGGGTCGACGGTGTAGACGCGTGACGACTCGGCCACGTTGCGACACGGGTAGAAGACCGCGACATGTCCGCCCGCGACGGGTTCGCCAGCGAGCAGCCCGCACGCCTCGTCGGGCAATCCGTCATACGCGTGACCGACCATCTCGAGGTACGGACCTCGGCTGAGGCGAAGCACGTGCCGAGAGTACCCTCGACACCCCATGGCTCCGACGGGCGTGAAGGTCATCGCGTCGAACCGACGCGCGCGCCACGACTACTCGATCCTCGACACGATCGAATGCGGCCTCGTGCTCGTCGGCAGCGAGGTGAAGTCGCTCCGCGACGCCAAGGTGCAGCTCGGCGACGCGTACGCCCGCGTCGAGCGCGGCGAGCTGTGGCTGCACAGCATGCACATCGCCGCATACGAGAACGCGTCCGGCTTCGGCGCCCACACCGTCGACCGGCCCCGCAAGCTGCTCGCGCACCGCAAGGAGATCGAGCGGCTCGGCGCTCGAGTCGCGCAGGACCACCTCACCCTCGTGCCGCTCTCGCTGTACTTCAAGGAGGGCCGCGCCAAGGTCGAGCTGGCACTCGCGAAGGGGCGCAAGAGCCACGATCGCCGGCAGGACCTCGCGCAGCGCGATGCGAAGAGAGACATCGAGCGGGCGCTCAAGGGCTACGATCGGGGCGCCTGACCGCCACACGCGAAGGGAGGACGATCTTCATGAATGCCAGAGCGCTGGTCACCACGTCCTCGTTCCGCGTGCTCTCGGCGCACTGATCTGTCGGGAGCACCTCCACCGGAGGTCTTCCGTTGTCAGATGCTGTCCCCGACGCGCTCGTCCCCTACGGCTGGGATGACCGCGTCGCTGCCCTGTTCTCCTACGAAGCGAGCCCCGAGGCCACCCCCGGACGCGTGACGCGCGTCGACCGTGATCGCGTCACGGTCGTCACGAGCTCCGGCGAGCACCGCACCGCCCGCGGCGACCCCCTCCCGAGCATCGGCGACTGGGTCGGTGTCACCGAGGGCGGACCCGACGGCGACCTCCTCGTGACGTCGGTGCTGGCCCGTCGATCCGTGCTCGGCCGGCGCGGACGCGGCAAGTCACCCGACGGGCAGGTCATGGCTTCGAACGTCGACCTCGTGTTCGTCGTCGTCGGCATCGACCGCGTCGTGCTCAATCGGGTCGAGCGCGAGCTCGTTGCCGCGTGGGATTCGGGCGCGACGCCTGTCGTGGTGCTCACGAAGGTCGATCTCGCCGAGGACCCCATCGAGATCGCCACCGAGGTCAGCGCTCGCGCGCAGGGCGTCGACGTCATCGTCACGTCCGCGGTGACGGGACAAGGCATCGACGACGTCGTGGCGGTGCCGCAACCGAACCGTACCGTCGTGCTGCTCGGCGCGTCGGGAGTCGGAAAGTCGACGCTCGCGAACGCGCTCATCGGCGAGGACGCCTTGGCGACTGGTGCGGTGCGCGAGCAGGACCACCGCGGCCGTCACACGACGACGGCGCGCAGCATGGTGACCCTCCCTCAGGGCGGCGTGCTGATCGACACGCCAGGGATTCGGAGCCTCGGCCTCCTCGAGTTCGAGGAGGGATTGTCCCTCGCGTTCCCCGATGTCGAAGAGCTCGCGTCCGGCTGCCGGTTCCGCGACTGCACGCATCGCACCGAGCCCGGGTGTGCGGTGCGCGAGGCCGTCGCGACCGGCGATCTCGATCCCGCCCGCTTGCGCTCCTACGAGAAGCTCCAACGTGAGCTCGCACACGCCGACCGCCTCGGTGACCCCCTCGCGATCAGAGCCGAGATGCGCAAGTGGCGAGCAATCAGCAAGTCGGTGCGCCAGCTGCCCAACAAGAAGCTCTGACTCGGGTTGTCACAACCTGCCGCCGAGATTCGTCAACTGGGCATGCAGACGAACGCAGACATCGTGGTCATCGGTGCTGGGCTCGCCGGACTCGTCGCGGCAGCGACGGCCGCCGGCCCGGACAGAGGCACTCGCCCGCGGGTGGTCGTGATCGAGGGTGCGCAACCCGGTGGCCGGGCCCGAACCGACGAGCGCAACGGCTTCAAGCTCAACCAGGGACCGCACGCGGTCTACCTGGAAGGGGCGGGCCGGAAGGTCATGCTCGACCTCGGCATCGACCCCACCGGCGGACCGCCCGCGCTGAAGCACACGTTCCTCGTCGAGGACGGCGATCTGTACCCCATGCCGGCGTCGCCGACGAAGCTCATGGCGAGCAAGCTGCTGAACGCGCGCGGCAAGGCACAGATCGCGAAGCTGCAGGCGGGCTTCGGCAGGATCGATGCTGCGTCGCTCGCGGCGATGAGCGCTTCGCAATGGCTCGACAGCCTCGAGCTGCAGCCCGAAGCCCGCCAGCTGATCTCGATGCTCCTGCGCACGGCGACGTACGTCGATCCCGACGAGATGCCGATCTCGGCCGATGCAGCCGTCCCCCAGATGCAGATGGCGATCGCATCGGGCGTTCGCTACATCGACGGCGGCTGGCAGACGATGGTCGACGCGTTGCTCGAGGTGTGCTCGGTGCGCGGCGTCGCCGTCGAGCGGAAGACCACCGCGCTGTCGGTGTGCGAGGTCGACGGGCAAGTGGAGGTCGTGACGTCGGCCGGTCCGATCCTGACCAGCGCGGCGATCATCGCGAGCGGCGGACCTGCCGCAGCCGCCAATCTGGTCGGCGACGATCCGTGGGGCGATCTCGGTGCTCCTGTGACGGCCGCGTGCCTCGACCTCGGCCTCACCCGACCACCCGAGCGTCCCGTCGTGTTCGGCTTCAGCGAGCCGCTGTACCTCTCGACGCACTGCCCACCTGCGGACCTTGCGCCCGACGGCGGTGCAGTCGTCCATCTCATGCGCTACGGCGCTCGCGACGCGGCCACCGACCGCTCGACGCTCGACCGGCTCGCCGTCGCTGCGGGAATCGACCGGTCGTCCATCGTGGAGGAGCGCTTCCTCGCCCACATGCACGTCGCGTGGACTGTTCCGACCGTCAAAGGCGGCGGCCTCGCGGGTCGGCCCACGGAGTCGGTGCCCCGGCGCGGCCGTCTGTTCGTCGCCGGGGACTGGGTGGGGCCGGTCGGCTTGCTGA
>DATKAS010000146.1:0-4141 GCA_035497855.1 Acidimicrobiales bacterium | reverse complement strand
CGTGCAGGCGGTGTCGGACGTCTCGTTCTCGATCGCCGCCGGGCAGACGCTGGGCCTCGTGGGCGAGTCGGGCTCGGGAAAGTCGACTGTGGGTCGATGCATCTTGCGCCTGATCGAGCCCTCGTCGGGCTCGGTGAAGTTCCGCGGTGAAGAGCTGACGACGCTCGAGAAGGGCCGCATGCGCCATCTCCGCCGCGAGATGCAGATCGTGTTCCAGGATCCGTATGCGTCGCTCGATCCGCGCATGACGATCGGGGCTGCCATCGCCGAGCCGTTGGTGATCAACAAGGTGCCCGGCGACCGCCAAGCGCGCGTCGAGGAGCTGCTCTCCCTCGTCGGGCTCAACCGCCACCACGCGAACCGCTATCCCCACGAGTTCTCCGGCGGGCAGCGCCAGCGGGTCGGTGTCGCACGTGCGCTCGCGCTCGACCCGTCTGTCCTCGTGCTCGACGAGCCAGTGTCGGCGCTCGACGTGTCGATCCAGGCCGGCGTCGTGAACCTGCTCGAAGACCTGCAGGAGCGCCTCGGGCTCGCGTACCTGTTCATCGCGCACGACCTCTCGGTGGTGCAGCACATCTCCGACGTGGTCGCCGTCATGTACCTCGGCAAGCTCGTCGAGGTCGCTTCCTCCCACGACCTCTACACGAAGGCGGGGCATCCGTACACGCAGGCGTTGCTCTCGGCCGTGCCGCATCCGAACCCGAAGCGGGAGCGGCTGCGGAAGCGCATCGTGCTGCAGGGAGACGTGCCGAGCCCGATCGACCCGCCCAGCGGCTGCCGGTTCCGCACCCGGTGCTGGAAGGCCCAGGAGATCTGCGCCACCGAGGAGCCCGCCCTCGTCGATCGTGGTCAGGGCCACCCCGTGGCCTGCCACTTCGCCGAGGTCGCCGCCGAAGTCGCCTGAGCGCGCAGAGCGGGTAGCCTGGTCGACCGTGCTCGTCGCCCTTGTCGCCGTCATCGACATCGCCGCCGCCCTGGTGATGGTCTTCCTCGTGCTGCTCCACAGCGGCAAGGGCGGAGGCCTGTCCGACATGTTCGGTGGCGGCATCGGCTCTGCAGCCATGGGCTCGACTGTGGTGGAGAAGAACCTCGATCGCATCACGGTGGTCGTCGCGCTGGTCTTCATCTTCTGCACGATCGGCCTCGGCCTTCTCATCGACTGAGCGGCCCGGGCTTCGCTACAGTCATCGCCCCACGTCGGAGTGGCGGAATAGGCAGACGCGCTAGGTTGAGGGCCTAGTGCCCGCAAGGGCGTGGGGGTTCAAGTCCCCCCTCCGACACCAGCCGCCGTCACGAGTTCGATCCGCCGCCGACTCGCCCAGAAGAACGCTCGGGCGAGAGACCTTCGACCCTGATCCCGGCGCGGACCTTCGGCTCTATCGCCGGCGGGGCCGCGCGCGTCAGGCTGGGTTCGTGGCGGTCGTCCCGGTGATCATGGGCCTCGAGGGCGTCGATGCGCTCCTGCGCGTTCTCGTGGCGGGCGGGTACCGGATCATCGGGCCGACAGTCCGCGACGGCGCGATCGTCTACCACGACATCGAGGACGTCACCGACCTCCCGGCCGGTTGGGGCGACGACCAGGAAGCGGGCCGGTACCGCCTCCGGCGTCGCGGCGACGCCGCCGTGTTCGGCTACGCCGTCGGTCCCCACTCGCCGCGGCGATTCCTCTCGCCTCCCCGCCTCACCCTGTGGTCGGCGACGCGAACCGAGGACGGCTTCGAGGTCGAACCGGGCGCCCGGCCCGACACCCGTCCGATCGCATTCATCGGACTGCGCGGCTGCGAGCTCGCGGGGATCGCCGTGCAGGACCGGGTGCTGGCGACGAACGCGCACCCCGACCCCGGGTACACCGCCGCACGACAGGAGGCGTTCGTCGTGGCGGTGAACTGCACCGAGCCCGCCGCAACGTGCTTCTGCACGTCAATGGGGACGGGACCGGCTGCGGGCCCGGGTCACGACCTCGCGTTGACAGAGTTGGTCGACGAACGCGGCCATCGGTTCGTCGTCGAGGTCGGCACCGACCGCGGCCGCGACCTGCTCGCGGCGATCTCTTCGGAACCCGCGTCGCCCGACGACGTCCTTCGGGCCAGAGCCGCGGTCGGCGCGGCGGCCGGCCGAATGCAACGCAGCATCGACCCCGTTGCGGCTCGAGGGGTGCTCGCCGCTCATCACGAGCACCCGCAATGGGACGACGTCGCGCAGCGTTGCCTGTCGTGCACGAACTGCACGCTCGTGTGCCCGACGTGCTTCTGCACGGACGTCGAGGACGTGACCGACCTGACCGGCACGCGCGCCGAGCGGATCGAGCGGTGGGATTCGTGCTTCACCCTCGCGCACTCCTACGTGCACGGCGGCAGCGTGCGGCCCGACACCCGTGCCCGCTACCGACAGTGGCTCACGCACAAGCTCTCGACTTGGTGGGACCAGTTCGGCGTGTCGGGCTGCGTCGGATGCGGCCGGTGCATCGCCTGGTGCCCCGTGGGCATCGACATCACAGCCGAGGTCGCGGCCATCTCGGCTCACCCGCAGGGGAGCGGCGCGCCATGACGAACCCCCGGTCGATCCGCGACCTCATCGTCGGCCACGAGTTCTTCGCCGCGCTCGAACCTGCAGACATCGATTTGGTCGCCGGGTGCGGTCGCAACGTCGTGTTTCCCGCCGGGGCCACGATCGCCCATGCCGGCGACGCGGCCGACACCTTCTACGTCGTGCGCGACGGTCGCGTCGCCCTCGAGGTGCACAGCCCCGGACGCGGCACTCTCGTGGTCGACACGGCCGGGACCGGCGATGTCGCCGGCTGGTCGTGGCTGTTCCCGCCCTATGAGTGGCGCTTCGACGCCCGGGCCGAGCGCGAGGTCCACGCTGTGGCGCTCGACGGCGCTTGTCTGCGGGCCAAATGCGACGAAGACCCGGCCTTTGGCTACCGGCTCCTCAAGCGCTTCTCGGCCGTCGTCGTCGAGCGTCTCGAAACTGCGCGACTGCGCCTCCTCGATCTCTACGGTGGGCCCGGTGGGCAATGAAGGCAAGGCCCACCCGATGGTGCCGGTGCGCTACCGCGTCGCGGCATCCGCTCCCGAGACGGTGGACGTCGTGACCCTCGCGCTCGACCCCCTCGACGCGCCGATCGCCGAACCGTCTCCGGGCCAGTTCACGATGCTCTACGCGTTCGGCGCCGGCGAGGTCCCGATCTCGGTGAGCGGCACCCCCGGAGCCGACGGCGTGCTGCAACACACGATCCGCGCCGTCGGCGCGACAACCCGGGCTCTCTGCGCGCTCGAGACCGGCGACGTCGTCGGCGTGCGCGGTCCGTTCGGGACTCCGTGGTCCGTCGAAGAGCTCGGCGGAGCCGACACCGACGTCGTGATCGTCGCGGGCGGGCTCGGCCTCGCACCGCTCCGTCCCGCGATCCGCCACCTCCTCGCGCACCTGCCCGCCGGCCGTCTCTCGCTCCTGATCGGAGCCCGCACGCCGCCCGACCTCTGCTTCGCGGCCGAGGTCGCCACGTGGGGCCGCCGCGACGACGTGCACACCGCGGTCACCGTCGATGCCGCCCGTCCCGGTTGGGACGGTGAGGTGGGCTTCGTCACGGAGCTCCTGGCGACTGCGCCGTTCGACCCGGCGCGCACCGTCGCGCTCGTCTGCGGTCCCGAGGTGATGATGTCGGTGACGGCCCGCGCCCTTGAATCGCGAGGTGTCGACTCGGCGCGCATCCGAGTCTCGCTCGAACGGAACATGCGCTGCGCGGTGGTGCGTTGTGGTCACTGCCAGCTCGGCCCGCTTTTCGTGTGCGCCGACGGTCCGGTGCTGCCGTGGACGACGGTCCGCCCGCTGTTGGAGGTGCGCGACCTGTGAGCGTGCGCTCGCGGCCCCGCCTCGCGGTGTGGAAGTTCGCGTCTTGCGACGGCTGCCAGCTCACGCTCCTCGACTGCGAGGACGAGCTGCTCGCGCTCGGCGAGGCCGTCGAGATCGCGTACTTCCTCGAGGCGACCCGCTCCACGGTCGAAGGGCCGTACGACCTTTCGATCGTCGAGGGGTCGGTGACCACCGCCGAGGACGCGCGGCGTATCCGGGAGATCCGCGCCGCGTCGCGCAGTCTCGTCACGATCGGGGCTTGCGCGACGGCGGGTGGCATCCAGGCGCT
>DATKAS010000145.1:0-2536 GCA_035497855.1 Acidimicrobiales bacterium | reverse complement strand
TCCGGGCGGCTTTCGGGCTCTCGGCGAACGCCAGCCCCTGACCTGCGAGTTTCTGGAGGGCCATGAGCCGGGTAAAAGATGGCGTGCGAATTCGTCGCGTCCTCGTCCCCGCGATCTGCCTCGCGACTGTGTCGATGCTCGCCGCCTGCGGCGACGACAGCGGCTCCTCGTCGTCGAGCTCCCCCGGCGGCACCGGCTCGGTCACGACCGAGGGCGGCACTGGCGGTGGCAGCGCTCCGGTGACGTCCGGCAGCAGCAATGGAACCAGTGCAGTCACAACGGGTGGCGCGCCCACGACCGAGGGCACGACCACGACGTCGAACCCAGTGGTCCCGGATGCGCAGGCGACATCAGGGCTCGTGCAGACCGCGGTCGAGATGAAGTTCCTCGCGGCGTCGGTGAAGAAGGGCCAAGCGACCGATGAGTCGTTCCAGGGCGTCTTCACGGCCTGGGACGTCTACGACGGCACGATCCAGAAGAGGAACCCGACGGCGTGGCAGCAGATGACGGACGCGCTCACCGCGATGCATGCCGCAGTCACGAACAAGGACGCGGCTGCTGCCGATGCGGCAGCGTCCGCGTTCGAGGCCGCATCGAACGGCTACCTCTCAGGCTGACCCGCTGAGCGCTGCTACCGCACCATCCCTGCACCGAGCGTGGCGTTCGTCGCCTCGTCGATGAGCACGAAGCTGCCGGTGAAGCGGTTTGCCGCGTACGCGTCGACAACGAGCGGGCCCGCAGTGGCGAAGCGCACGATGCCGATGTCGTTCGCTTCGAGACGATCGGTCTCGACGGGCGTGAGCGTGTCGAGGTCGAGCCGGCCGAGCAGCCCGCGCACGACGACGCGCTCGGTGCGCGTGCCCTGCTTGACGACGTACCGAGCCGACTGCGTCAACGCGGTGGGCGCGAACCAGCACACGGTCGCCTCGAGCTCTCGCACGACCCCAGGCGGGTCAGCCGCCGCGGTGATCACGTCGCCGCGAGTCACGTCGACGTCGTCGGCGAGCCGAACCGTCACCGACCGGCCCGGCGCGGCGACAGCGAGGAGCCCATCGGCAGTCTCGATCGTCTCGACCGTGGAGCGGGCACCGCCCGGCAGCACGAGCACTTCGTCGCCGGGACGCAGCGACGCTCCGGTCACGATGCCCGCGTAGCGTCGCACCGGCCGGCCGTCGTGTGTGGTGCGGATCACGAGCTGCACCGCGACGCGAGCACCCGTGCCACCCTCGTCGATCGTCGTCACGTCGGCGTGCTCGAGGTGCTCGAGCAACGTCGGGCCCTCGTACCACTCGCAGACGACCGACCGGTCGACGATGTTGTCGCCGAGCAGCGCCGACACCGGGATCGCGGTGAGGTCGTCGACGCCGAGACGAGAGACGTACGCGCTGACGTCGGCGACGACGTCGTCGAAGACATCCTCCGCCCAATCGACCAGATCCATCTTGTTGACCGCGAGCACGAGGTGGCGGATGCCGAGCGTCGCGGCGACCGCGAGGTGGCGGCGGGTCTGTTCGAGCAGGCCCGTGCGCGCGTCGACGAGCACGACCGCGAGATCGGCAGTCGAGGCGCCGGTGGCCATGTTGCGCGTGTACTGCGCGTGCCCGGGGTTGTCGCCGATGATGAAGGAACGTCTCGGTGTCGCGAAGTAGCGGTAGGCGACATCGATCGTGATGCCCTGCTCGCGCTCGGCTCGCAGGCCATCGGTGACCAACGAGAGATCGAGGCCCTCCTGCCCTCGCCGCTGCGTCGTCGCGGCGACGGCATCGACCTGATCGTCGAACAGGCCCTTCGCGTCGTAGAGGAGCCGCCCGATGAGGGTGCTCTTGCCGTCGTCGACAGAACCGATCGTGGCGAACCGCAGCAGCTGCCGTGGCTCGGCAGCCACCTCGGACGAGACGGGCATCAGAAGTAGCCCTCGCGCTTGCGATCCTCCATCGCCGCGTCGGAGAAGCGATCGTCGGCACGGGTCGCGCCGCGCTCGGTGATGCGACTGGCCGAGATCTCGGCGATGACCTCGGCGACGTTCCTCGCGTCGGATGCGATCGCGCCCGTGCAGCTCGCATCGCCCACGGTGCGATACCGAACCGTGCGGATCGCGGCCTGCTCGTTCGGTCGCGGCCGCACCCATTCGTTGACTGCGAGGAACATCCCGTCGCGCGCGACGACCTCGCGCTCGTGCGCGAAGTAGATCGATGGAAGATCCAGCTCCTCGCGCTCGATGTAGCGCCACACATCGAGCTCGGTCCAGTCGCTGATCGGGAACGCCCGCACGTGCTCACCTGGCCGCACGCGCCCGTTGTAGAGGTGCCAGAGCTCTGGGCGCTGGTTGCGCGGGTCCCACTGCCCGAATTCGTCCCGGAAGGAGAGGATGCGCTCCTTGGCGCGCGCCTTGTCCTCGTCGCGCCGGGCGCCGCCGAAGCACGCGTCGAACCCGTGCTCGGCGATCGCGTCGAGAAGCGAGACCGACTGTAAGCGGTTGCGAGACGCACCGACGCCCGGGTCGGCACAGCGCCCCCGGTCGATGGACGCCTGCACC
>DATKAS010000144.1:0-7652 GCA_035497855.1 Acidimicrobiales bacterium | reverse complement strand
GCCGGATCTGGGGGTCGACCGACTTGGTGCACTGGTACAACTTCGATCCCGATCGCATGAAGAAGTCAGAGGCGCTCGAGCTCGACGTCGGCGGCAAGGTCATCCCGACGATCACGCCCGACGCCCCCGATGCGGTCGAGTCGATCCTGCGTGCACACCTCACCCCGTCTCCGCAGGTGTGATCGGAGGACCGATGCCGAGGAAGAAGCGCTGGAGCGACCTGAGCCCCGCGCAGCAGCGGGCGATCATGGTCGTGGCGATGGTCGAGGCCGCGTTGAAGGCCGCGATGCTGCTCGACCTGAAGCGGCGACCGGCCGAGCAGGTGCGAGGGTCGAAGCGGCTGTGGGCGCTGAGCACGGTGATCAACTCCGCTGGCCTGATTCCCGTCGCCTACTTCGTCTTCGGCCGCCAGCGCGATGCTTCGCTCAGCACCGGATCGACCGAGGATGGTGCGTGACGTCGCCGCGGACCCACGACATGGCGGTCACCGAGGCCGGCATCGCTTCGCGAACGCAGTGACGTCTGATGTGAACCGACCTGACGCCTCCCAACGCGGTGTGTGGCCGACACCTTCGTAGACACGCAGCTCGGCGCACTCGATGCACGCGACAAGCACGTCTTGCATGTCACGAGTGACGAGGCGATCGGCGTCGCCCCAGAGGAGCAAGGTCGGGACTTCGATGCGCTCGAGCTCGGCACTGTCGTCGTACTGCGCCAGCCCAGCGAAGGTCTCCTTCCACACCCGCGCCGGCACCTTCACGAGCTCGGCAGCGAGCGCGTCCACGAGCTCGGGATCGAGATCGTCCGAGGACGTGTCCGCGACGAACGAGCGGGCGAAGTCCGGGTCGATCGGGTCGTCCAACGTCGAGACGACCGAGTGGATGAGGGCATCGAGGTCGGGATTGCCCCGGAGCGTCGTGGGTGACGCCTCGAGCACGAGGGCGGCGACCCGCTCGGGATGGTCCAGCGCGACCCGCCGTACGACGGGGCACGAACCCGAGTGCCCGGCGAGCACTGCTTCGTCGATGCCCAGAGCGTCCAGGAGGGGCACCACGTCGCTGGCGAAGTCCGCGACCCCGTAGCCGTTCGGCGGCTTGTCGGAATCGCCATGGCCGCGCTGCGACACGGCGATCGCGCGCATCGACGACGGGAGCTGGTCGAGGACAGGCGCGTACGACCGCCACGAGTCGGTCGGACCGGGGAGGAACACCACTGCGGTGCGGGAGGGGTCACCCTGTGCGGCGTACGACAGCGTCAGCCCCGATCCGATCGCGACGACGCCGACTTCGGCGGACCCCACGCGACGGACCGTATCCGGAGACGTGCTGCGTGGTCGGGACCGGCGTCGATCCGGTGACCTCGCGCTTTTCAGGCGCGCGCTCTGCCAACTGAGCTACCCGACCGTGACTTGTGGAGCTGTGAGCGGTCCCGACGGGATTTGAACCCGCGGCCTCCGGCTTGACAGGCCGGCGTGCACTCCAAACTGCACCACGGGACCGAGATGTCGTTGATGACCTGGCACCCCCAACGGGATTCGAACCCGTGCCGCCACCTTGAAAGGGTGGTGTCCTAGGCCGCTAGACGATGGGGGCCGGACCCAGTTGAGAGCCTGCGAACCCTAGCAGCAGGGCCGACGCTTTCCCCATGGGTTCTCAGGGGTTCAGGACGTCGACGATCTGCTCGAGCAGCCATCCGAGGTACGCGTAGATGGCGTACGCCGGCGCATCGGGGTCGTCGTCGGCGATGTCAAACGTCGGGTCCTCTGACACGTCGAGCTTCGTGCCGATCACGAGCCGGGTGTCGTTGAGCACCCCCATCCACGCGACGAGCTGCTCTTCGTCGAGACGCTCCGCGTCGAGGGTCTCCTCGACTGTCTCGAACGCAGCGAGGCGACGGGCGAGGAGGTCGTCGTGGACGAGGCGCTGGTATTCCCGGTCACGTTCGGCGTCCTCGGCGTACGCGGTCGGGTACAGCCGCCGCAGCCCGGGATCGGCGTCCTCGGCCAGGATCTCGCGCATCTGGGACACGAGCGACCGCACGACCGTGCGCTCTTCGTCGGGGAGGCGCAGCTCGAAGTCGCCCTTCTTCGTGCGCTTGATCCGACGCCGGGTGACCGCCACGTCTATCGGTCCTGCTGCATCGTCGCCCACAGACCGTGCTCGTGCAGGCGGAACACATCGAGCTCGGCCTTCTCGCGGGTGCCGTTCGAGACCACGGCCCGGCCCTTCTGGTGGACGTCGAGCATGAGCTGGGTGGCCTTCTCCCGGCTGTAGCCGAAGAGCTTCTGGAAGACGAGCACCACGTACGACATGAGGTTGATGGGGTCGTTCCAGACGATGACGATCCAGGGGTAGTCCGGCTCGGCGACGTCGTCGGTGGTCGGGGCGTCCGTGGTCGTCGGGGCAGTGATCGGGGCCGTCTGCACGTCGCCGGGCGCCATCGCCTCCAGTCTCGCCCGTTGGGGCCTCGGTTGGGGCGGTCTGAGTGCGGGGCATAGTCTCAGGGCGCTATGGCCCTCGCCAGCCGCCCGCTCGTGCCGTCGCGCCTCGGGGTCATCCTCGGTCACGGCGACCGCGGCGTCGCCACCACGCGGGTGGCCGGGTTCGTCGCGCTGACCAAGCCTCGCATCATCGAGCTCCTGCTCGTCACGACGATCCCCGCGATGATCGTCGCCGCCGACGGCTGGCCCGGCACCTGGCTCGTGATCGCCACGCTGATCGGCGGCACGCTCGCAGCCGGCGGCGCCAACGCCATCAACATGGTCGTCGACCGCGACATCGACCGGCTGATGCCGCGCACGCAGCACCGACCTCTCGTCACCGGGATCGTGGCGCCAGGCGAGGCGCTCGTGTTCGCACTTGCTCTCGAGGCGGTCGCGTTCGTGTGGCTCGCACTCGTGGTGAACCTGCTGAGCGCCGTGCTCGCGCTGTCGGCGACCCTGTTCTACGTCTTCGTCTACACGTTGTGGCTGAAGCGCACGTCTCGCCAGAACATCGTCATCGGCGGAGCCGCCGGAGCGGTGCCGGTCCTGGTCGGGTGGGCCGCGGTCACGGGCTCGCTCGCATGGGCGCCCTTCGTGATGTTCCTCGTCATCTTCCTGTGGACGCCGCCGCACTTCTGGGCGCTCGCGATCCGCTACGCCGACGACTATCGGGCTGCCGACGTGCCGATGCTCCCTTCCGTGGTGGGGTCGCAGCAGGCCGCGGGCCCGATCCTGCGATACACGGTGGCGCTGGTCGCTGCGTCGCTGGTGCTCGCCCCGGTCGCCCACCTGGGGCTCATCTACATGATCGCGGCCGCTGCCACCGGGCTCGGGTTCATCGCCCTCGCGGTCCGCCTCCGGCGGGCGGCCACCACGGCGAACGCCATGCGGCTGTTCACCTACTCGATCTCCTACGTCACGCTGCTCTTCGCGGCGATGGCAGTCGACGTGCTCGTGCGGTGACCGAGCTCCATCCGGTCGACCGTCTTCGTGAGTGGTGGGACGGCCTGTGTAATCTCGGCCCCGCTTCGCGAGCCTGCCCCGCTGCACCGTCGAGGTCTGCGCGCCCATGACGATCACGGATACCCGCCCCGACGACACGCACGTCGCCGACGCGCCCGCGGCGCCGGGGGCTCCCTCGGCCGCCCTGCCCCCGCAGCCGGTCGGCGCTGCCGCCTGGCTGCTCACCGGCGACCACAAGAAGGTCGGCCGGCTGTTCATCGGGGCGTCGCTCATCTACGCGATCGCCGGCTTGGTGATCGCTGCGCTGCTCGGCATCGAGCGCATCGACTCGAGTGGCACGCAGATCTTGAAGCTCAACGCGGTCGGCCAGCTCTTCTCGCTCTACGCGCTCGGCATGGCCTTCCTCTTCACGATCCCGCTGTTCCTCGGCATCGCGATCTGCGTCGTCCCGCTGCAGGTCGGAGCGCGCACGCTCGCGTTCCCGCGCGCGGCGGCCGCATCCTTCTGGGGATGGCTGGTCGCGTCGGCGCTGCTGATCGCGAGCTACATCATGAACGGCGGTCCTGGCGGCGGTGACGCGAAGGGCGTCGACCTCTTCCTGCTGTCGTTCGCTGCGCTTTCGATCGCGTTGCTCCTGGCAGCGGTGTGCGTCGGCGCGACGGTGCTCGCGCTGCGGGCGCCGGGCATGACGATCGACCAGACGCCACTCGGCGCGTGGGGGTTCATGGTCGGCGCGCTGATGCTGCTCTTCACGTTGCCGGTCCTCGTCGCGTGGCTCGTGCTGATGTGGGTCGACCATCGCTACGGCCGCATCGCGTTCGGCGGCAACTTCGGCATCTCGCCGCGCATCGCGTGGACGGTGGCGCAGCCGCAGATCTACATCTACGCACTGCCCGCGATCGCGGTGCTCGCCGAGGTCGCGCCGATCTTCGCTCGTCGCCGTCCCGATCCGCCGCAGGGCACGATCATGGCCGGCGCCCTCACCCTCATGGGCGTGCTCGGGTTCGGCGCCTACGTGCAGCCGGTCCTCTACCCGCAGGTGACCGACCGGGTCTTCTACAAGGTGATGGTCGTCGGCTCCGTCGTGCCCGTGCTCATCGTCCTGCTCATCTCCCTCCGTGTCCTCGGCAAGGAGCGCCCACGTGTGCGAGCGCCGCTGGTGTTCGCCTTGGCTGCGACCCTCGCCGTGCTCGCCGGCACGGTCGCGGGCGCGCTGAGCACGTTCAGCTCCCTCGAGCTCAACGGCACGACGTGGCAGCAGGGCCAGTACGAGCTCGTCGTCATCGGTGCGGGGTTGCTCGGCGGCTTCGGTGCGCTCGTGCTCTGGGGGCCGAAGATCTGGGGCCGTCTGATCTCCGAGCTCGCTGCGAGCGCGCTCGGCGTCCTCATGTTCCTGTGCCTCCTGCTCATGGCTGGCGGCAACCTCGCTGCGGGCGTGCTCGATCAGCCTGCCGGCGAGACGAACTACGTCGGGCGCAGTGGCACGGGCTTCTTCAACGTCTGCGTGGCCGCGGGTGCGATCGCCCTCGTGATCCTCGCGATCGCGGGCGTCCTCCTGCTCATCCGGGGCTTCACGAGGGGAGAAGCAGCCGGAGACGATCCGTGGCAAGGGCACACGCTCGAGTGGGCTACGACCTCGCCCCCGCCCAACGGCAACTTCGCCACGCCGCTGCCCGAGATCACCTCCGACCGGCCGTTGCTCGACCTGCGTGAGGCCGCGGCGGCCGAGAAGGAGGCGTGATGAGCGCGCCGATGCTCGCCCTCCCCGCTGCCCCGACGCCGCCCCGCCCGAGGCTCCTCATGGTCGCGACCTCACTCGTCGTCGCGGCGACGGCGATGGCCTTCGGCGGGTTCCTCGCCGTGTACATGGCCATGCGGGACGCAGCGGGCGGCACCACCGCGAAGTGGGTGCCCTCGTCGATCACGTTCCCCGAGATCACCGTCAACGTCGTCGCGATCACCCTGGTCGGCTCGGTCGTCGTGATGCACTGGGCGCTCTACTCGATCGCCAACGGCGATCGGCGCAACTGCTACGTCGCGATGGGTCTCACGATCGTGCTCGGGTTCGCGGCGTTGAACGCGATGGCGTTCTCGTTCAACCAGATGCACCTCGACGTCGGCGGCAACGTCTACTCCGTCATGGTGGTCACGATCGCCGGCGCGTTCATGGTGCTCCTCGTGATCGCCATGGTGTTCATCGGGCTCATGGCGTTCCGCACTCTCGGAGGCCGCTACTCGGCGAAGCAGCACGAAGGCGTCGCCGCCGCCACGCTGTTCTGGGACTTCACCGTCGTCGCGTACCTGGCCGTCTGGTACTTCCTCTTCATCCTCAAGTAGGAGCCGATGTTCACCACCGGATCGCGGTTCTTCTACGCACTCAGCGTCCTCGGTGTCATCGGCGCGCTCGCGTACGGGTTCAACAGCGACTGGGATCCGTTCGGCTTCATCGTCCTGCTCACAGTGGCGATCGCATCGTTCTTCCTCGGCTCGGTCTCGCTCGCGTACCGGGACGCGTCGGTGCCGGCGCGGGTGGGAGCGAGCTCCGCAGCCGATGCCGAGGGCGAGTACGGCACCGAGAACCCGGTCTCGCCGAGTGGGTGGCCGTTGGTCGCCGGCTTCGCGTTGTCGATCACCGCGATCGGTCTGGTCACCGAGCGGTTCGTGTTCCTGGCCGGCATCTTCCTGCTGGCTGCGGTGACGATCGAGTGGATGGTGCGGGCATGGTCCGACCGGGCGTCGGCCGATCCCGTGTACAACCAGTCGCTGCGCGATCAGGTGCTGCGCCCGATCGAGACGCCCCTCTACGCGTTGGTTGGCGGCGGCATCATCGTGATGGGCTTCTCACGGGTGCTGCTCGCGACGTCGAAGGACGCCGCGGTCATCATCTTCATCATCTTCGGTTCGGCGCTGCTCCTCGGGGCCATCGTCTCGACGATGAGCAAGGAGCACGCAGGCGGGTTCGGCGCCGTCCTCCTGCTCGTGCTGGGCGTCGCGGTGATCACCGCCGGCTGCATCGCCGTCGGAGTCGGTGAGCGCACGTTCCACGTTGCCGCCGAGGAGAAGGAGGCGTCCCGGCCGAACACGGTGAGCGACCAGGCCTCGACCTGCGCCCGCGTCACCGTCCAGGGGAACCAGATGACGCCGAACCAGGTCACGGTCCCGAAGGCGCTCGTCTGCAACGTGCTGTTCACCAACGCGGACAGCGGCGTGAAGCGCCGGCTCGTCATCGAGACCGGCCAAGGCACCCAGGTCGAGACAGGTCTCGTCGAAGGCCCGGCTCGTCAGGTGCTCACTGTCCGCCTCACCAACCCAGGCGTCTACAAGATGATCGCCGAAGGCGACGGCGACGACATCGTCGGCTCGGTGACGGTGCTGTGACCAATTCAGAGGCCCAGAAGCCGACGGCTAGCGTTCGGCCGGTGAGGCGATCTGCCGTGAAGCGATTCGGCGCGCTCGGTCTGCTCGCCATCTTGCTCGCGGCGTGCTCGTCAGAGGACACGCCCCAGAACGTCTTCCGACCTGAAGGCACGCAGGCACAGAAGATCAACGATCTCCAAGTGCCGGTGTTCATCGCCGCGGGGGTCGTCGGCGTGATCGTCATCACGATGGTCGTGATCATCGTGTGGCAGTTCCGGTCGAAGCGCCACGCCGCAGACGAGGTCCCCACCCAGATCCACGGCAATTCGAAGCTCGAGATCGCGTGGACCATCCTCCCCGGCGTCATCCTCCTGCCGATCGCTGTCTTCACGGTGGCGACGGTGTTCGACCTCGCGCAGAAGCCGAGCGACGCACTCGTCGTCGACGTCGTCGGCCAGCAGTGGTGGTGGGAGTTCGACTACCCGTCGATCAAGAACGCCGACGGCCAGCCGATCGTCACCGCCAACGAGATGGTCATCCCAGCAGGCAAGAACATCCAGCTCTCGGTCACGAGTCGCGACGTCATCCACTCGTTCTGGATCCCCCGCCTCAACGGCAAGCGCGACGCCGTCCCGAACCGGATCCAGCCGCTGCGCATGCAGGCCAGCGAGCCGGGCGAGTACTGGGGCCAGTGCGCCGAGTTCTGCGGGCTCTCCCACGCCAACATGCGCATCCGCGTCGTCGCGCTGAGCGAGGCCGACTGGCAGCGCTGGATCGACAACCAGGTCAAGCTCGCCGTCGAGCCCACGACGGCGGAGCAGAAGGCCGGGCAGGCGACGTTCCTGTCGCT